>CAZTJY010000124.1:0-11348 GCA_964613725.1 uncultured Parapedobacter sp.
GGTTTCGGATACGTGCCATCTTCGGCTACCACATCTTGGTGGTTAAACAGGCGGTCGACGTATGGCGCAGGCAGGAGGTGGATGATTCCCGCTAGCTCGTCGACCGTGAGGCCCATTTCCGTTTTTATCCGCAGCCATTGCCCCAGCGCCGTGACCACATCGGGTGTTAAGTCGGCACCCACCCCCATGTCCTTGGCCATCCCGATCAGCCCATCCAGCTCAGCGATGGTGACACCGGTCTTCCGCCATAGCCGGATGAAGCGGTGTAGGCGGTCCAGACTGGCATAGGTGAGGTTTTTTATCCGTTCGATATCGTTCTGTATGCTATCGGCGTTTTTCTTTTCACTTTGGATCGCGATGTTATCGGTGCCATTGTCCGTTACGTAGCCGGTTTTCAAAATCACGCCCAGCTCTTTCCGGTTCAATCCCGTCGGCTTCAGGAGTTCCTGCGCATCGAAGGGCGATATCTTTCCGGCGGAAACCGTGAAATCAATGCCGTATACCCGCTTGATAAATACAGGGGTTACATCGGCCGAAGTAACCAGTTGGTACACCTTATCGGAAAGGTTGAACCGGGCCTGTGCACATTCCGCTTGCGGCCGTTGTATGAGGCGGCCAATGTCTTCCCTAGTTTTCTCGAAATGACCCAGGTAGGTTTGTACGGCTTCCAGCGGCAAATGGAAGGGCTGTTGGAAGGCAAACACCCCATTTTTCCATGTGCCCGGCTTCTCGAGGGCCATTTCATTTTTATAGACCCACGTCTCCACGGCAGCGCGGTCATTCAGGTTGCCGGTGTATCCTTTCTTCTGCGCAATGTACGCTTCGAGTATCTCATTGATGATGTCTAGGTAAGGAACCAACGCCGTGGTATTCTCACAACTCAATTCGAGCGTCCATAAATCGGGCCGCCGGGTTTTGATGTTGAGCACGTGGCTCGCATTTGTTCCGGTAAAGCGCTTGGTAATCACATAACGGTCTACAAACTGCATCAGGTCAACGAAGTAGGCAGCTGGCGAATAGATGGACTGGCAATCGCTGCAATCGCAAAATGCCAGTTCGCCGAACAAGTCCTGGTAGCCCGGAATGTCGCGCAGGTAATCTTTTATCGACGAGCCCAGGTTGCCGACCTTGGTCCAGTCGAAGCTACCGGTGAGCATATCCAGGATAGATCCCATTACGCCCGTGGTACGGATAATGGCCATGTGGGCCTGTTCATAATACCGGACCGCCACGGCTTTGTCGAGTTTGGTTGTGCTGACAAAATCATCGAGCGTTACCGCTGTAATGTGGAAAGCTGCGTGGTAGCCCGCTGCCATGATTTTTTGAGTATCCGCTACATCCTGGGTAAAGGAATAGATCCGTTGCTGGGCCTTCACGTTGCTGAGCACCATCGTTTTTTCGGCCGCAGAAAACCCATCCAGGTTAAGGAGTTTCAGATCGTCACTATCGTGTTTGTACTCCAGCGAAAGGAAGTGCACGTTTTCATTTTGCTTTTGGAAACGTTCAATGAGTCCGATCCGACCGGTAATGACCTTGCCCTTGTCGGCCGGCTTGATGGCTTCGTCGTTCAGTACCGCCCCCAACTGTAAGCCGGGATTGGCCTTTACGAGCGCGTCTATTTCTTCATATTGTATCCTCAAGGTGTCGACCTGACTGGCCGTCAACCCCGTCGTATCCAGCTCATCAAAGGCCTGCGCCCCGAACAGGACGGCATTTTTCTTTGCAAGCGGCTCTATGGCATTGATGTTTTTCTGCAGCTGGGTGGGCACAACGCGGGCCGTACGATGGATCAGTGAGGCCTCCGGGTAAAGCTGCGCTACTTTGCCGGCTAGGAACTCGGCATAGTCATCGGAGGTAACCCCTTCGCCCAAGTCGGCCTTTGACGCCTCCAACCACATTTTCCATTCGGTCTTATCCACCTTCACCAAATCAGACAAGGCCGTCGGTTTGACCTGCTTTTCGATTTCGGCTGCCAGCTCAAAGCTACCATCCACGAGGTGGTACAGGCTTGCGGCCAATTCCAGCTTATCCCCTTCTTCCCGCGTGATGGTTTTTTCGCCCACCAGCGTTTCGATCTGTTCGCTTTCGAGGTTTTCCAACCGGACTTCACTACCGAATAGCTTTTCCGTTTTGGCATCGGCAATGCCGGTGATGGCATTCAGCCGGTAAAGCTTGGCCTTCTGCAGGTCCTGCTTAAACAGCGGGTTGAGGAACACGGGCACGTCGGCCTGCAATACGGTGTCGATGTTACCCAGGTTGGGCATGCTGGCAACGGTGGCTTCCAGCTCCTTCTTTCTCGTGTCGGATACCCTTCCTGCCAGCACGGCCTCCGACAGGGCCGATTTCACATCTACGGAGCCCAGTTTCGCCGCTGAGAATTCCACCTTCTTCAATCCGGCCTTCAGTTCGGCCGGCGCATCTTTCAGCTTTTCTTCCACGCTATCTTTAAGCTTACGGCTTGCCGCTTCGCTTAATTTGGCGAATAGCGTCGTGTTTTGTTTCCGGATCGCACCCGGCGTAAGGGTGGCCAGTTTCTCCAGTTGGAGAAGTTCTTGTTTGTTCATGAGAGTGATATTGTTTCTGTAACCTGTTCTTTTATCCTGCGGACACGTGATAAAGTCCGCGACATACCTCCGGCCTTTCCCATTACGGGCCGGTATTGTTATTCGCCGAACCGAACAATCCAAAAAATATTGAAAAATCAGATGGTGGAGCAAAGCGGAATGCAAAGTTGTGGGCGCCCATCATGGGTTGTAGTCCCTGCGTAAATTCGTGCGGGTACCGATTGTAGCCGCCCTTTACCCTAGGTATCCCTTCAAACCAACCGGTGTGCCTTAGGTGCTGTGCCGCATGCCAACCTTCGTGCATAGGGGTCGTATAGGAACTCCGTCCACGCAGCAATCGGGAAATACCCAGCCGCGTGTAAAAGGCGTATGGACCCCGTAACGAAGGCAGTCGATGGGTCAGTGATGGCGTAAATGAACCCTCGTTGATGGTGATGCGACCGAGCTCCGGGGCTCCCACTGTCCGCGAATAACTACCATATGCCCGGCCTTCACCACCATACCTCCAGGTCGTGGTGGGCCGTAAATTTAAGCGTCGGTTCACCGCTGCCCCGATCCGCTGCACCTGCCAGTTCCTGATGGATGCCCTCCATGCTACACCCCGTGGGCCCAGCCGGCCTAACGCACCCACGGATCGGTTAAATGCAAAGGATGCGCCACCGCGCGCGGCGCTGTATCCACCTCTTCCCAGCATGTACAAATTCATGCTTTCCGAACCAAATCCGAACCAGTCGCCCCGTTCGGCAGCATCCCAGGCCCGGCCCGGCGTTTCGATGATGCCCCGGCCCATGTTCCTGAAAATATCGCCCGTACTTTGGCCCTGTTCGGCGGCCATACCGATTCCGCTGGCCACTTCATGTTCATATTCATACCATCCGGTGGCAATCCCGAAGCACTGTGCACCCAGTCCCACCATGTCATACACCTGTTTTCCTGCCTCTATGAAAATATTTGCGATGGAATAGACAGCACCAGCCATCGCCATTAATGCACGTTGCCACCAAGCGGGTTCTTCATCCGTAATATTCGGATTGCCGCCGGCAGGACTTCCCCAATCCACCTTTCCTGGTCCACCGTTCCCATCGCCGGTGCCGTCATCGCTTCCGGCACTGTTACCGGTAGGCGAACCATTCGGCGAGCCGTTATTTTGTGTTGTATCATTGCCACCGGCCCCGTTGGCTGATCCACCCGTTTCGGTACCCTGCAAGGCGTTTCCATTCGTGCTGCCGGTCGAACTCCCGCCGGGATGACCGCCTGTACTACCGCCCGTGCCTCCTTTTCCGTCTGCCTCATTGGTGTTTCCGGTTCCATTAGCTTTACCTGTTGGCGTTCCGGTACCGCGGCCGCCGGTCCGGCCCGTTCCCGTTACCTTTGCCTGCCCCGTAGCCGGGCGGGTTCCTGTCCCCCCGCGGCTGCCCCCTGTTCCTGTACCTGCTGGGTCGTTTCCGCTTCCGGTGCCCGCTGGGCTGCGTCCACTTCCGTCTCCGGGATTTACCGTATCCTGCGAACGCTCGTCACCATTCCGATCGGGTGATTCGTCGGTATATTCCGGTATCCCTGACGGCGGCTGGTGCCATCCTATCACAAAATCCACGTCGGAATACTCCTCCTCAAGACCTGCCTCAATGGCATACATGAGCGTTCGGTAGGCCTCATAGTTCTGGTCGGAACTGTCGCTCCAAAAGGTGGTGAACAGCGCGGTAGACGCATTGTCGAACACCATGATCTCACTTCCATGCTCACGCGCGTATGCCACCACATCTGCGAACGAATAGTCGTACCGGTTCCCTTCCGCGTCGGCTGGCATCCCTTCGACAAAAAAAACATGGCCCGAGGAAGCGGCAGTTTCGCGCAGTTCCTGAGGCAGGGCCGCAGGTGTCGAAAGCATCCGTACGTTCACCTCAGCCGATTGCAATCCATTTGGGTCGACGACATTAATGGGGTTATTATGCACATAGCCATACAAGTTCATCGAATCTTTGGGGCCGATAGGATCCGGGTTGATCCAACTGCCCATCCAGTGAGCGTAATATCGGTAGCCGAAATAATAAAGGCCGGTAACGTCATCCCGTTCCTTGCCGGAGTAGCGGTACGCTTTCAGGTCGATGTCGCGCTTGTTTCTGCCCGCCATAAAAGACGTGCCACCGTACGGGAAATATTCTTCATAGGTAATCACATCGCCGTTTTCATCGAGCTCCAATGCGGAAGAACCGAGGTGGTTGGCCAGCTGGTAATGGATTTTCTTTTGGGTTATATCGTCGGTTTCGCGTGCCTGGGTGTCTTTTTCCCATGTGTACAGGCGCGCAAGGGTATCGGTACCCCCGCTAATCGCTGAGGTAAAGCATTTCAATATTTCCGTGCCGCCCCGGGTAATGCGCTTAATTTCGCAGCCGTCGAGGTATATTTTCTCGGTAAGTTCAACCGTCCCGTTGGCCACATCGACCACACGTTGGCTGATTTTGCGCACCCGCATACCGTTGCTCCCATACACGTAATATTCTTCGTCGTTCGGCCCGCCCTGGGCAGCGCGGTCGATGATGACCGCTTTGGCGATGTTGTTCCGGTAATTCCATTCGAGGTTCCGCAGGTGAGGCAGGTATATGCAGTTGCCGTTGGCATCGAAGCGGCTCTCGGGGTTGGCAACGGCAGTTCCGTTCAAGTCGAGGAGCGGCAGTGACCGGTTCGAGCTGGCGGAAGTCCAGATCTGCCTGGTCCAGTTCTGGGATACGCCGGTATGTTTTATCGATTTAATATTACCGCCCTCGTCATACGCGTACAGGCGGGTATAGCGTTCAACGGCGGCCCCGTTATTGAGCGTAATGTGCCGGGTACCCTTCGCCCAATCGGGGGGCACACCGGCGTTGCCACGCCGGTCGGCGTAGTCGTGCTGCAACAATCCCTGATGTACCCTGCCCGTGGCAGAAATGAGTTGGTACAACGCGTCGTATTCGAATTCGGAATGGGCCGAAACGTTGAGACCTTCCATCACGCGCGGGCTTACTGCCGCAGCCTGCTGGGCCTCATCCACGAGGTGGACGAGGTTGCCCATCGGGTCGTATGTATAACGGATATCCTGGTAGGTACGTGGCACCCCACCGGTCCTTCCGGATCGTAGCCGCGTAAGCCGGAATGTCTCGTTATCATAGGAATACGCAATTTCCACGTTGTTGCCAAGCAGCGCCTGTTGTCGCATCCCTTTGGCATCGTAGCTGGCATTTTTAAGTATTTCCACATCGTTCAGCACACCATCGGCAGTGGACAAACGGACTTTCTGGAGCGTGCCGCCTTGATTGAACACATACGTTCTCGTCGTATGATCCGGCAACCGCTGCTCAATTGGGCGGCCCAACCCGTCGTATTCGTAACTGGAGGCATACACCTCGGGCGATAAACCTACAGCCGCAGGATCGGACCAGTCCGGCTCACCGGTAAACTGGCTGAGCAGCTTTCGCTCGGTATGCAATGGCAGCATTCCGGGAGCCGCCAACTTTAATTCCTGCACCCCCGCCTGGTCGTAATGGAGCACCAGGCTCCCCCTTAAGTTCTTTTGTTTTGCCTGGGCCACCGCGCTGTTTTCCCCATAGATAAACCGCTCCGTGGTGTGGTCGAGGCCCAGCGCACCGTCCACATGCACCTGCGTTACGCGATCCAGCGCATCGTAGCGGGTACGTTGGTGCACACCGCGGCCGTCCCAAAGGTGGATGGTCTGGTCGTTGTTGTTGTGGAAGGTCCACCGTTCGCCGGCATCCATGCTGTACTCGTGGAGCAACCGCCCCAGCATATCCCTTTTGTAGGTGAATGCGGTGAGACCGCGGGCATCACTGACACGCAACGGATTTCCTTGGTTATCGAAATTGGTTTCGGTCTTCCTTACCGTGCCGTCGTTGTTGGTTTCGATGTGTACAATCTCCCTCCCCAGGGGGTCGAAATGGCTGATGGCCGGTGTATCCTTGTGCGCCAGGCTCTTATCCAGCGCCATCCGCTCGGGCGTACCGACGGGATGGACTTCTTTGAAGGTTTTATACAGCGATCGTTCAATGGTGTCGTGCTGGTCGAAGGCCCTGACTTCCCACGGTGAAAACAACGTTTCCGAGAACGTGGCATCGGGGAAATCGGTTCGATACAACCGCCCTACTGCGTCGTAAAATTGCTGTATGGATACGCCGTAGCTTTCCAATAAGGTATCGTCTTCAAACGCGTGTGTAGCGGAGTGAAACGGCTCAAACTGCCGTACAGGCAGCTGCTTGTTGTTGTAAACCACGTGGCCGCTGACCAGCCATCGGCTGGCGGCGGGCGCAGACACCGGCGCGCCGTGGGCATCGGTGAGCAATGTGCCATCGGGCTTCCGCTGCAGCGCCGGGCCAGGTTCCACTTTCCGCTTGTTCTGTATGATCCGGCCGAAACCATCCTGGTAATCCAGATCTATCTGGATGCTGGGTGTCGTGTTTACATGCCCTTTGCCGTCGTGCAGTAAGCTTTCGTTGGTCAGGCGGATGCTCCGCAACGGAACGCTATGCAGATCGTAATGGAGGAACGTAGACATGTTTTGCAAATACAATTCCGGATTGGCCAAGATCTGGTCGAACCCGTCGTCATTGCGGGGGCTGTAGGCATCGATCGCTGCATGGCCGTACCGCTCGTCCGCCCCATTATGAAGCACGGTTCCGTGGTATGTGGCCACAACCGAAACACCCAGTGCATCATACAGCACCTCCGTCACATTGTCGTTTGCATCGGTGAGTCGGTAGGGTTCAACATAATTGTAATCCATCGCCCCTTTGGTTTTATTCCCCAACGGGTCCGTGATTTCGACGGTGCACAGGAAATAGCTGTCGTACTGATACGTTGTAAAGGCGCCCGGTTGGCTTTCCACCTTATTGAGCGAATAAAAACCCGACGCGCCGTTGAAATGGTTTATCGCCGTGCGTTGCCACCAGTATCCGTCTTGCTGGTTGTAGTTGCCTTCGTCCGGTTGGGACAGCATGGCGGCCGTGACTTTGCCGGCGAACGCGTCATCAATCAGCGCGTCGTCAAAGCATGCCGCCTCCTCGTGGTGCGCCAGTACGACGTCTGCCATCTGTCCCAGCGGCAGCACCGCCGTCTGTGTATCATTCCAGAAGTAGGTCCTGCTCCATCCCGTCCGCTGGCCCTTGGTGCCCAAAACGGTCACATCGCCCCATCTCAATAGCTCGTTGGCGTTTCTTGCAATAGGGTCCGCTTCATAGCTTTCCGATTCATAGCGCACGCCGGTGTGATACCGGTCGGCCGTATTCATTATCAGGTATCGGTGCACGTTTACGGTGATGTAGTCCGTTGCCTGCAGGGGATGGACGTTGGACGCCGTAGCCCTGCGGGCGTAGGCGACGTTCATTTCCCTGCCTATATTCCCGAACCCATCCACCTCCAGTGCGAGGTGATGGGCTACTTTCGGATCATCGGGCGTTCGGTCGTACGCTATTTCCAACCGTTCGGTCTGGTACGCATGCCAGCAGCCCTCGTGCATGGCGGTAGCCGGCTGGAGGTTCCGGATGGCGTAGTTCGTTTGGGTAACGGTGTAAGGATGTTCTTCCAATTCGCCGTCCGGCTTTACACCGTACACCTCTTGCCGCACAACCTTGCCGGCCAGGCTACGGTACCCCTGCATGAAGTCGCTTTCACCTTGCGCACCTCGGTCTTCAAAAAACGGTGGCGGCAACGACGGTTGGTTCCCATCTTTACGGTAGTATTGGGTTGCTTTCGCAGCATCCCAGCCAAACAAGCCCGGGTGCAGCCATGTTTTTTTGCACGAGGGCTGCGTGTAACCGGTATCGTGGGCAGCCGCATCCGTTTTCAGCGTCTCCACATCGTATTGTTCCACGCGGCCGAAGCAAACGAAATGATGGTCATGGCCGTTGTAATGCCCATCGTAATATTGGTAGGTGGTGGCCATCCGGTTATTGGTAACGGTATCGATCACGACCTTCTGATCCGCCACCGTAAAATGGGACGGGATTTTGGATATCCATGGGTTTCCCTTCCGTTGCGCCTCGAGGTAATGTGCGCCTGAAAACCCGTAGATGATCTGCGTAAGGCATCCCATCCCGTTGTCCAGCTGCCTCATTAACCGTGGCTTTTCCCCGCCGGTCAGCTTCAGGTACTGCATGGCCGAACCGGCGGCATAGCTCAGCGAGTTCGACCAGACCAGGCATGGCGTACCGTCGCCGAGCAAATCCAAAATCTGCGCACTGCTTAGCAAATCGATGTAAGGTAATCCAGCTATCCGTCCTCCTTCAACAAATCCATTCCCCGATGCGTTGTACCAATACCTGATCTCACCGCGGCCCAGGTAGAGCAAGTCGGCGGTGCCGCTGCCATCCAGGTCGAAAAGCCGTATCCTGCTTGCGTCAAACCCATTATCAAAATCGATTACGGGTGCGTTGTCCATCAAAACCGACTCACCGAAGCGGCCGTTTCCCAAGTTAGGGAAATATTCTGCCCGTCCGTTTTTTATCCGCACCTGGTCCGGCAGGCCGTCGCCCGTCATGTCTGCCATGAAATAATCCAAGGTCAGGTTATTCCCCAATGTGGGTGCATATGCTACCCCATTGGAAAGCGGCTTTGCAAATTCAAATGGTTTGCCGAACCCTTCTTTCCCTTCAAACGGAAAGCATGTAAGTTTCTCGTCGGTTTCCACGATAAGGTCTGCAAATCCATCCGCATTTACATCCAAGAACTTGGCGTTGCTCACCTGTGGAATATTCCGGAAGGGTGTAAAGCCGCTCCACGCTTCTTTGCGGGTATCGTATTCGTAGTAGCCCGCTGTTCTGCCCTGCAGTGTAAACAAATTCAGGTTACCATCTTGGTCGAAATCACCGAGGGCGTAGATCCCCATGCGTTGGGATGGTTTAGCGATGACGGTTTCCTGCTTGTCGAAAAGCCCATTCCCCTTATTCCGCTTGTAGTACCAATTGTTGGCGGTCTCGGTCAAAATACCGGGCAAACCCTCTCCAAACAGGTCGGCAAACCGCGTGTCGAAGCTATTAAGCCCCTGCGGCACGTTGCTGTTGCTTTCCACCGCACACGGGGTGAACGATGTCTCCGGTTTGGGTGCGGTATAGGTGAAGCGGAGCGGCGGAAGGGCTTTTTCCGTATAGGTGCCCTGCGTAAGGTCGCGCTTCACCCCCGTGAATGTCAACTGTTGTATGGTCGATCCCAGCCGGCTTTCGTTGTAAGCGATTTCAAACACGCCGGTTAGGGACGGCTTAGCCGATAATTCGGGGATGTTGTGATAGGTCAGAATACGTCTGCACAATCGGTAGGTGCGGATTTCGAACCCCGGATTGTAGGCCGAAAAGGGATCCAGCCTGACGGCCCACTTTTGTGTCGGCGTGGTGGTTTCATAGGGCCGCTGGGCATATTCACCGTAATCAAACACCACTTCAAAAAGCCACTTGTTGGCCGGGGGAACCGGCGCTCCCGGTAGCATTGGAACCGAGTTGCCGTAAAGGATCCGATCGGGATACTTCTGGGCAAAGCCGGCGGTAGCTGCTTTTTTAATCCGGTGGTATTCCGAGGGCATTTGCGCATCGACGTTGTCTGCATTCTCGTTCTTATACCGAAACCATACCGCGTTACCCTGGCCGTCATATTGTTCTTCGAGCAGCCACGTAAAAACCTGCGTTCCATTTTCGGGGTTAGCCATTTTGCCATGCTCAACTCCGTATACCGACACCATACCATCACCTGCCATCGTACGCCAGTGTGCGGCATGGTTGTCTTTCCTTACCCATTTTTCAAACCGGATAAAGGCTTCCTCCACTTTCGGGCGGTAGGGATATACCCAGTATTCGGCCGTTTCCACGGCTTTCGGTATCCATGCCGAACCTGACTTTTCCAATACCGGGACCAGCGACTGACCACCGCAGAACGTGTAGCGCTCTGTCCCGTCGTATTTCGGGAGCCCTTCTTTGGTATCGATGGCAATAAACGGGATGCCCGAAAGCGACCAACCGATCCCGAATACCGAATTCCGTGAAGAAGAGCTGTAGACCAGGCTCAGGCCGGGACCGAAATTCGTTCTTCCCGCGGTTAACGGAATCTCCACGTTTCCCGTAACCCCACCATTCGCGGGGTTCACGTCAAGTTGATGGTTCAGCTGGAGTTCCTGGATATTTACCTTTTTGAAATCCATAATCTATCATGGGTTTATTGCAAGGGCTAAATTGAGCAATGTGAGACAAGCAACCAATACCTAAAATGGTGTATTTTGCACATATCGACCTTATCGGGGAGGCCACCTTATTGCGTTGGGGTATGTGTAGGGCATAAAAAAACCCGTCTCGTTAAAAACGACACGGGTCCGCCCCAATGGGGTTAGGGGCTATCAACCTAAACCTGATGCAAAGATAAAAAAAGCAGCGCAACTGCCAAAGAAATTCTTTGTTTCAATGCGGAAAGAAGATATACTTTTACCAGTTATGCAAATGTAATCAAACGTATATGATTGAATCTGATCGCTGCACGATGCTATAACAATCCCAAAGTGTTACCGAACCGGTATTGCAATCCGATTTCGTGGGTGGTGTTGCCGATGCGCCGGTTCAGCGGCTCGTTGCCCGGGTTGAACTGGTAAGAGTAGCCCAAACCGAAGCCCCCGAAGTTGAACTGCGCCATCCCGGCAAACTCCCCGTAGCTCCGCACGTTCGCCCCGATACCGAAGGTCCGTTTGATGAATATCAGTGCCGAGGCCTCCGCCTGCGGCCGCAGGCTCTCCGCATAGGTCACCAGCACCGACGGGCGGAACTG
>CAZTJY010000125.1:0-11249 GCA_964613725.1 uncultured Parapedobacter sp.
GCCGCAGCTTTAAGCGCTCTCCTCCCACCATTTTCAGAATCGGTAACCGCGCTATCCTAAACGTGAGGAAGTTTCTATTATTTTCCATAATATTGCCTGTACAATAAAAAATTAAGATTGAGCCTACATTAATTGCGTGCTTTGGAGGTATCTAAAACCAATAAGGAACTACTTGTACGTATCCAAGACGGAAACATGGTTGCTTTCTACCAGCTGTACAACCGATACAGCAGGAGATTGTACGGGTTCGTTATCCGGTACATCAAACGGGAAGAAGACGCCGAAGAGATCGTGCAGGATGTGTTCGTAAAAATCTGGGAATCGAGATCGAAAATCGATGTGTATGCCTCATTCGAATCGTTTTTATTTACAATAGCCTACAATACCACCATAAGCCTGCTCAGGAAAAGAGCCAGTGAGGAGCGTTACCTCGAACATGTAAAACGGTTACAGCAGGTAACCAGTGCGCCCGATTTAAATGACGAAATCCATTATAACGAGCTCCATCAGAACGTGAAGAAGTTACTCGACCAGCTCACGCCCCGGCAGCGGGAGATTTACCGGTTGAGCCGTGAAGAAGGCTTTACCCACGAGGAAATTGCCAAACATTTAGGAATTTCCATCCTCACGGTAAAAAAGCACATGACCAATGTGCTGTCTTTTCTAAAATCAGAAATAGACAACAATCTAATAGTCAACGCTTTATTTTTTTCTTTATTTCTTTCTTAAAAAATAATTCCTTTCACGTACCTCTTTGAGGCACGTTATGCGTATAACCTTTCCGAACGGGAGTTCAACGACAGGCTTCCACACGGGTGTAGTGCAGCAAAGAATGACAAAAGATAAAATCAAAAAGTTTCTGAACAACCAGAGTACGGACGCGGAACTGAAGGAAATCATTGAATGGGCCAATACCGAAGCACTAAGTGAAGAAAGTGTGAGATGGGGATTTGCCGATTGGAATGAACAAGCACGTAAGGCAAACGTGGCTGATGACAAGCAGCTCGATGACATTTTTGATCGGATCCAGGAACGCATACTTGCCGAAACCACCCCATCGGAATTTCGGCAGCCGCGTAGAACGCTTTCACCTCACCTCATCAAAGCCGCGGCGATCTTATTCGTACCCGTGTTTGCGCTGCTCTTCTACGCCCTTTTCGAGAATGCGGCGCTCAGGCGCGAGGCTCATCACATGGCGAGCCTGCCTACGGATACCCTCGAAGTGATTGCGCCTGTGGGGTCACGTACCGTTGTACAGCTGTCTGATGGGTCTACAGCCTTCTTAAATCACGGCAGCCGCCTACAGTACCCACAAACGTTCACAGGCGATTCCCGCGCGGTGACGCTGAGCGGGGAAGGCTATTTTGAAGTGGCC
Organism: uncultured Parapedobacter sp.; assembly: GCA_964613725.1. GTDB lineage: Bacteria > Bacteroidota > Bacteroidia > Sphingobacteriales > Sphingobacteriaceae > Parapedobacter. The sequence continues at coordinate 1,376 of CAZTJY010000125.1, forward strand.
CATCATCCGGACCGGCCATTTATCGTGAAAACGGGCAGCATGCAAGTCAAGGCGCTAGGTACAGCCTTCAATGTCCTTGCCTATGACGGCGATGACGAAGTGGAAACCACCTTGGTTGAAGGGAAAGTGGTTTTGGAACACGTATCGCCTGCGGGAACTATAAAGCCCCTCCGCGAATTGATGCCAGGGCATCACGTAACCTATAACGTGAAAACCGGTGCGGTGGAGCTCGGTGACGGGAACGTGGATCAGTACGTGGCATGGAAAGACGGTAAGCTGGTTTTCGACGAAACCACCATCGTCGACGCTGCAAGCAAACTGGAGCGGATGTTTAATGTCGAAATAACCGTAAAGGACGATATCAAAGCATTTACTTATACAGTTACGTTCGAAGATGAGACGCTATTCCAGATACTTGATTTAATGGCGATTGCCACTCCGCTCCAATACAAAGCACTTCCCCGCAAAATGCAGGCTGACGGAAGCTTTTCAAAACAGAAAATCTTACTAACGCATAAATGAGAACCCAATAATTAAACCCGATAGGCCTATGTGAAGAACCCGCATTATTAACGTAAACAGGGAAATGCGCTAACATTTCCCTGAGTGAATGATTAAACAACCCTGGTGGAACAGGGCATTTTTTAACTAATCGATACAAACGTATGCAAAAAATTACGGATTTGCTCCGGAATTTGACCAATTCCCGGCTAAGAAAACCATTGAGGATTATGAAACTAACCGTATTATTAACCTTGCTTTCCGTTGGCTGGGCGTTGGCCAACAAGACCTATTCGCAAACCAAGGCGCTGACGCTCCACATGGAAAATTCGACGGTAAAGCAGGTACTGGCCAGCATTGAGGACCAGAGTGAATTCAGGCTGATGTACAGCAGCCGGTTCATCGATGTAGACAGGAAAGTATCCGTGCGCGTAAAAGACCAAAAAATCGACGCGATCCTGAAAGAACTGTTTGCCGGCACCAACGTAAGTTACACCATTAAAGACCGTTTTATCATACTGCTCACGCCCGATTTGAAAGAGGAGGAAGTGATCGCCGTTTTTCAGGAAACTACGGTATCCGGAAGAGTGACCGATTCAGACGGGCAGCCGCTGCCGGGTGTCACGGTGGTTATCAAAGGAAACCCGGCGGCGACGGTAACGGCGGCGGACGGGACCTATTCGCTGGCGAACGTTCCACGTTCCGCCACCCTGGTTTTCTCTTCCATCGGGATGCTTACCCGTGAAATCGCGGTGGGTACGCAATCCTCGATCAATGTGATCATGGAGGAAGAGGCCATCGGTATCGATGAGGTCATCGCGGTGGGGTATGGCACCATGAAAAAGGGAGACCTCACCGGCTCCGTGATCAAGGCAGATATCGACAGGTTCCGGGACCAGCCGAATGTTTCAATTGTGCAATCGTTGCATGGGTCCGTCGCGGGCCTCAATGTCAGCCAGGTTGCGCAGGCCGGCGCCGAGCCAATTATTTCCATCCGGGGGCGGACATCGATTTCCGGCGAGCAGCAACCGCTAATTGTATTGGATGGTGTAATTTTCCGCGGTAACCTCATCGATATCAATCCAGATGACATCGCATCGGTAGATATCCTGCGGGATAACAGTGCAGCTGCAGTTTATGGATCGCAGGCAGCCAATGGGGTCATCTTGGTGACGTCAAAATCGGGCAAAGGTAAAAACATGAAACCGTTGATCAATTATTCGGCAAGCTACGCCTTTCAAAACCCAACGGTCGAATTCAAGCCCGGTAACGGGGAGGAATTCATCAAGAAAAACATGGATATCGATTGGCTCGAAAGCCGCACAGCGGAGTCGGGATATCTGGAGCCTAAGCCTGGCTATTCGGTTTCCAATACCTTCAAAACGAACGAGCAGCTGGAAAATTACCTCGCCGGAAATGAGACCAACTGGTACAATCTCTTAACGAACGATCGGATGTATGTGCAAAACCACAACCTAAGCCTGGCGAACCGCACCGATCACCTCAACTATTTCATTTCCGCAGGGTTTACCAACCAGCAGGGGTATATGATCAATGAAAACTACAAACGGTACAATGCGCGGATAAACGTGGATAACAAGGTGGCGGATTGGCTGACCATCGGCGTACAGTCGTTTGTTTCCATCAGCGACAATTCGGGCATGAGCCCCTCCCTCTCCGATCGCTATATCATGCCCTACGAAGCCGCGTATAAAGCTGATGGCGAATTAAACCCATTGATCGAAGGCAGGCAGGTGTCGCCTTTGGTTGAGGCGACCGCCGACGATCTGGATATCAGGAACAACTATTTCGGAAACATCTACGCCACGATTGATGTCCCTTTTGTAAAAGGACTATCGTACAAAGTAAATTTTTCAAATAATTACCGTACCACGCGCAATTATTATTTTCAGCCTTACGCCAATAATTTCCAGGGTGAAGGGCAAAAATCGTACAGCGATCTGCACGACATGTCGTCCGACAATATCGTGAACTATAAAAGGCGGTTTGGCAGTGCCCACCAGGTGGATGCCACACTCCTCTATGGATTTGAACAACGCAAAAGCGATTTTACTGATGCCACATCCTCGATATTTATCAATAATATCCTTGGCTACCACAGTTTGCAATCGGGAAATTCCGAGCTACAACAAACGTATTCGGGCGCCTGGGAGGAAAAAAGCCTTTACAGCATGGCCAGGCTGTTCTATAGCTTCCAGGATAAGTACATGCTGACAGCCACCGTACGCCGCGATGGCTTCTCAGGGTTCAGCGAAAAGAACAAATTCGGGGTTTTCCCCTCCTTTGCACTCGGATGGACAGCTTCCGAAGAGCCCTTTTTCAGCGGAATCCGTGGAGTGATGGATTACCTCAAGCTCCGCGCATCGTACGGCACCATCGGTAACCGGACCGTTGGGCGGTACCAGACGCTGGCCAAAGTAACGGGAGATTTCCTATACGTCGACGCTTCCGGAGCACCCGTTTATACCAAATCGATCAGCAGCCTGGCGAGTTCCGACCTGAAATGGGAAGCCACCACCGGATTCAATGTCGGTGTTGATTTCGGCGTATTCAATTCAAGAGTGACCGGCCAGATCGAATATTACAACAACAACACCAAAGACCTGCTTTATTCGGTCGACATTCCCAGTATTGGCAGGTTCCCCAAGTTTCCCGACAACCTCGGCCGCATCCACAACCATGGCGTGGAAATCACCCTATCTTCCACCAATATGGATAAGAAGGACTTCCGATGGCGGAGTGATTTCTCCTTTTCGAGAAACCGGGATGAACTGAAGGAGCTACTCGGATTTGACAACGATGGCGACGGAAAGGAAGATGACCTCATATCGGAGGGCCTCTTTATCGGGCATCCGCTGAACGTGATCTATCATTATGAGGTAACCGGAAAGCTGTACCAGCTCGGCGACGACATCCCTTCTACGGCCAATGTGGGGTCGCAGATCATCGTGGACCAGAACAATGACGGGAAAATCGACCCCGACAACGACAGAGTGATATTGGGCTATGCCGAACCCTCGTACCGGTTTAGTATCGGCAATCAATTCACCTATAAAAACTGGTCGCTCAATGTATTCATCAACGCGGTCCAGGGTGGCAAGGATTATTATTACGCAAGGGATAACATCCACTACCAAACCCTCGGTTCGGGATTTTCCAACAGCGAAGGTTCTACCCAGCACTACCAGCTCAACTTTCCCAAAGGACTCGATTACTGGCTCCCCGAAAACCCGGATGCCCGGTACGCCAGGGTGGGCACAGCCATCTCGGCCAATCTGCTATCCACGAGTTGGACCCAACGGAATTTCGTCAGATTACAGGATGTGTCGTTGGGGTATAACGTAGACAGCCGGCTGCTGGATCAACTGAAGATCAACAACCTTCGGGTTTTTGCGAGCGGTCAAAACCTGTACACCTGGACCAAGTGGCCGGGATGGGATCCGGAGACCGGTGAAGGCATCAGCAGAAACGGAAGACCCGTATTGAGAAGTTTTACGCTTGGCTTAAATCTTGAATTCTAATCTGATACGTAATGAAACCATCATGATTTATTCAATCACACAGAGGGATGAATAAATCTGATAGCTTCATCACCGTCAAAAACAATAAACAGATGAAAAAAATCATTTATATCCTTTTTGCTTCCGCATTCATTTCATGCAATGAATCGAAGTTTCTGAACGAGGTACCCCTGGATTTCTACTCGCCCGAGAACTCGTATGTCACCCATGACGATTTCAAGGCGGCCATATATAGCCTCCATGCTTCGCTACGGAACGACCTGTGGGGCCAAGCCTCGCAGTCGTCTTTTCCGAGGATCGGTTGGTACGGAACGGACTTGGTTGAAAGCTTATACGACACGGATAAAAGTCATGACTATAGCGTGATTTGGGGACCCAATGGGTTGACACTCGGTATTTGGACCCTATGCTACCGCCTGGTGTACGATGCCAACGTGATTATCGGCCGTTCGGAAAGCGACTACAGTCAGCTAACTCCCGAACAGCGTATTTCCATACAGGCCGAGGCCCGCTTTTTCAGGGCGTATGCCTACAACATCCTAGCAAATCTGTATGGCGGGGTACCCATTGTTACCGAGGAAATCACCACGCCGCGACGGGACTTCACGCGGGCAAGCCGCGAACAAGTTTACCAGCAATGCGAAGCAGACCTAGCGTTTGCTATTGCCCATCTTGGCGATATCGACGAGGTGGATGAATCGCGGATAAACCGCTTGGCGGCCAGCCACGTCCTCACCGAGGTATACATCTCATTAAATCGATGGCAAGACGCCATAAATGAAGCGTCAAAGGTAATCGATCACGCCGGCACCGGATTAATGACAGCACGTTTCGGGGCGAGCACCGAAAAACTTTTCAATGATCCGGATTTCGAAGGCGATGTCTATTGGGACCTGTTCAGGCAAGGGAATCAGGATCGCTCCAAGGGAAATACGGAATCGATTTGGGTGCTTCAATACAGTTACAACGTAGCCGGAGGCGGCGACCGTAACTATGAACTCGAGCGCGTAGTGGGCCCCGATTTTACCAATGCGCATATTATCCAGTCCAACGGCTCCACGTCACCGGTGCTAGCAAAACCAAACACCTTTTACAACGGACGCGGTCAGGGCTTTTGCAAGCCAAGTCCTTATTTCCTGACAACGCTCTGGGAAAAGAGCGGCTATAACCAGGACATTAGAAATTCAAGGAATAACATCATCCGAGACGTCAAAGTAAACAACCCTACCAATGAATACCACGGCAAATGGGTGTTGGCAGACAACCTCCCCTTAAAAAGGACAACCAATAACGACACCGCACGGTATTTCTACCCCGTTATCGGCAAAGTGATCACCCCCGGCAAGCATCCCGCCGAATACTGGGATCCAGATCAAACCGTTCCGGGCTCGCTGCTGGGATCTGCCCAGCATACGTGGCGGAAGCATTACATGATCCGTTTGGCAGAGACCTACCTATTAAGGGCAGAAGCGTACCTGGGTAATGGAGACGCCGAGAATGCCGCGAAAGATATCAATACCGTAAGGAGGCGGGCTAATGCACCCGATGTCGACCCTGCGCAAGTAGACATTGACTATATCCTGGATGAGCGGATGCGCGAGCTTCATTTTGAAACCCTGCGGATCGTTACACTCGCGAGGCTTAACAAAGTGGTTGAGCGGGTGCAAAGGCTGAACCCGATAGCCTGTGCCAGCATCCAACCGCACCAAAACCTATGGGCCATCCCGTTCAGTGAGATAAACAAAAATGTAGAAGTCAAGCTTGAACAAAATCCAGGATATTGATATGAAGAAGCTGCTTTTATTTTTATGGTTAGCGCTAACACTCTCCTGTACAGACAACCAAAATAAGCATACCCCGCTCGGTCTTAACGATCCCGTTAGGGGATGGATTATCCTATCCGACAACCTGGAGGAAGGATTGTCCGTGATCGACCGTGCACCGGCGTATGATATCAACCATCTTCAGTTATCGCATCATGTTATCCACGATCTGAGGCACGTTCGGGAACCCGAGCGACTTGACCTCGCCAACGCGCTCATCGCCCGCGCACGGCAAAATGGGATACAGGAAGTGGTGGTTTGGGACCGGTCATTGTATAACCTTGATTACTATCCCGATGAATTCAAAACCGGTCCCGATGGAACGATCGATCTGGACAACCCCGCGTTCTGGGCGTGGTTTAAAAACGATTACCGGGAGATGCTTGACCTGATTCCGGATATACAGGGGCTCATCCTCACGTTTATCGAAACCGGGGCACGTGTAGAGGAGCAATATTCGACCAAGCTGAAAAGCAACCAGGAAAAATTAGCGGCCGTGGTCAATGCGGTAGCGTCGGTCGTGATCGGTGAGCGCGGTTTAAACCTCTACGCCCGTACGTTTTCCTACACGTTTGACGAATATGAAAACATCGTCGGTGCCATCGATCTTTTCGAATACCCCGAAATCAGGTTGATGATGAAAGAAACGCCCCACGATTTCTTCCTTACCCACCCCAACGATTTCTTCGCAGGGAAAATCGACCGGCCCACCATCATCGAATTCGACACCGGTGGCGAATTCAACGGGCAAAGCGTGGTAGCCAATACCTGGCCCCAGTACATCCTGGGCCGCTGGAGCGATTTCCTATCGCGCGAGCATGTCATCGGGTACACCGCGCGGACCGACCGTTATGGTGATACCAGGGCCGTCGGGCGGCCTTCGGAGATCAACCTGTTAGCACTGAAACGGTATATGGAAGACCGTAGCCTGGATGCGGACGACATCTATGACGAATTTATCGTTTCAACCTATGGCCAGGAGGCGTTGCCCTACCTCAAGGCGGCGTTTGAAAACGCATTCGATATCGTCACATCGGTATTTTATACGCTAGGAACCAATACTACCAACCATTCGGAGCTCAACTACGATCCGTATAAGTCGCATTGGGCACGCCATGTATCCGGAAAATGGTTGGACCCACCGGTGGCATCCGTCAAACATGGGGTTAACCGGGAATTCCATTACTGGAAAGATGTGATCAACACCCTAGCCCCTGCATGGGCAAAGGCCGGCGGAACGCAGCTGCATGAAGTACCCTGGGTAGTCGAAAACGGCTGGTTAACAGGGGGTGAGCTCATGAATGAAGCATACCTATCCTACATCAAAACGGAGAAAGCCTATGGCGTAAAACTTTCGGAGGAGTCATTGGTTCAAATCGTGCATGCGAAACCGTATGTGACCGAAGCCCAGTATGAGGAGCTATACCATTGCTTTAACCGTACCCTCTTGACCGCGAGGTTGCATGAGGCAGTTGCCACTGCCTACTTCGGTTTCCGGATCTATGCGCGGGGCGAAACGTTCCGGACACCCACCTTGATCAATGACATCAGCCATGCGCTCTCCCGGATCCAGGAAATTGCCGGACTGATTGAAAATTATCCGGTGGAAGCGCCGATCGGCCAATGGAATTGGAAAAATGACGCGACCAATGCGTTGATGTATTACGAATGGATCACCCAAGGCACCTGGCCGGCAAAGACCAGTGGTTTTGAAACCGGATTAGCTGGTCTGGCCTTCAAGGGGAAATGAGTTAAAACTCGACTAGCAAAATATCCGCAAACCCATTTGAGGTTTGCGGATATTTTTACGAATCTACTTTGATCATTAAAACGCTTCCACCTCCCATTCCCCTTCGGAAACCATGAGAAGCCTATATCCCTCACGGTGGAAGGCAGAAGCCTCTTTGACCTCGGCGTGGGGCAGATACTTGCCTTTGTTAATCACCATAACCCCATTAACCTTTACTGACCGATAGCGCGCTGCTATACCCAGCACCGATTGCGTGCCGTCCGGTACAGCTACCTGCATATTAAATTTGCTTCCCTTCACTTCATATGCGCTCCGTATTTCACCGGCAACGGAAGGCACCACAGCCGATGCCCGCTTGATATCGCCCGGTTGAGGAATGATCTGAAATGTTTTATAGCCAGGCGTCAGTGGCGCAATGCCGCAGAGGTACTGCGACAATACGGTCAGCCCACCACCGCTCCAGGAGTGGTTCACCGTTCCACCGCCAAAACCGTCGCCTCCAATCCCCCATCCTTCAAACAGTGTGGTAAAGCGGTTGTCGAGCACCATGGAACTGAACCGCTTCTGATGCCGAGCCAGTGCTTCCTCTTCATATCCCATCTGGAACATCGCCTCGAATACATATTTCTCCATGTAAGGGCTGGCATGTTCCTCCCGTACGGTTTACGGGAAAAAAATAAACCTCGTTCCACTGGTCGACAGCGACCGACCGCCGAAGCTGGTATTCGAAGCGCTGCCCCCCGTAGATGGGCAGCTCCGTTACTACCTGGCACCCGATGGCGACTTCGAACTGGCTATCCGGGGGGGCTCTTCCCACAGCGGACAGATAACTGACCAGTTAATCTGCGGGTTATCAGGCGTTGAGTCGGTGCAGTTTACCAGCAAATCTGCAGACTCTCATGGGAGCGTGATGCGGTTCATGGCGAAGCAAAGCGCATATGCCCCGCAATTTCCCATTTTTGGCCCGCCGGGCGAAACTGTGGGCGGATCGGCAAAAGCGGTGGCCAAAGCGGACGAAATTTTCAATAACCACCTTCAGCTGTACAAAGCAGTCTTGGCTAGCGACGACAGCGCCTTGCTGGCGAAGATGACGTCGACCACGGCGTTGCTGGACAGCACCTTCAAAACATCCTGGATAAACATCCGTCCGAATCCGGCTCACGCGGACCCCGCCAGCACACCTATTTACTACGCCCAGCCTACCGATGCGGCTTTATACTGCCACGATCGCACCATAGCGGCTGTATCGAACAAATTACTCCAGGTGAAGGATACGCCCGCCACCTTTTTTCCGGCCGATGTGACACAACCGATCCCCATCGTCCCCTATGCGGGTGTGAGGCCATCCAACGGCTTCGCAAACCACGAACTGAAGCAATTTGAAAATCAGATCCTGGTCGCCAGCCGCGGCACAGGCGGCGAATTATTACCGGAAACGCCTCGAGGCAGGTGGATGGGACGAGGAGCGCTGGTACGCCATGTACCAATTGGCCGTCATGCTTGAAAATACCGGCACAGCTATCAATACGGTTACCGAGGCCTATCTCCGTGCGTATGAATACCGGCCGTCGCGAGCTGAACCACTTTACCGCCTCGCCAATATGATGCGCAAGAAACAGCGTTATACGCTCGCGCTGTTGTATATCGAACGGGCACTAAAAATAAGTTACCCCGAAGACATTCTATTTGTTGAGAAATCGGTTTACGAGTATTTAGCGCTATTCGAGTACGCTATTAGCGCCCATTATACGGGTCAGATCAATGAAGCAATCGAGGCAAACGACCGAGTAATCAACCACCCGAATGCCCCTTCCCATATTGTGAAGCAGGCGTGCATCAACAAACAACTCAGCATGGAAAGGCTCATCGGCTAACCGAACTGATTCCGGAAATAGCAGAGTTACTTCACCCGAGGCGCGGACGGCTCCGGCGAAAAAAATCCTCCCCGCCAAGCCTAACGGGGAGGTTTCGGTAAACCGGGCTGCGCGTTAACGCCGTCGCTGCCACCGTTGCAGCACCCACGTTACGGCGAAGCTCACGGTAGCGCCAATGGCGGCCAGCACGGCGGTTTTGACCATGTCATGCATGCCCAGTTGGGCCACTACGCTGAGCAGCGTACCGCCGCCCGTGCCGATGGTTAGCTGCAGGTTACTCATCTTCATCGGCCGCTCCTTCCCTGCGCACGCCATTTTCCACCGCCTCGAGCACGCCCAGCGCCAGGGCGAGGTACCGGGCCACGGCCACCACCTTGGGCGGCA
>CAZTJY010000126.1:0-1560 GCA_964613725.1 uncultured Parapedobacter sp.
AAAGCCTTTGAACGCTTACTGACCGTATTGCATACACTACGCACAGAATGCCCGTGGGACCGGAAACAGACCATGGAAACCCTGCGTCACCTCAGCATCGAGGAAATGTATGAATTAGGGGATGCGATACTGGACCACGACCTCAATGAGGTGAAGAAAGAATTGGGCGACCTCATGATGCACTTGGTTTTTTATGCCCGGATTGCGGAAGAACAGGGTGCTTTTGACGTGGTGGACGTACTTAACAGTGTGTGCGAAAAACTAATTTCACGCCACCCCCATATTTACGGCAACGTTGACGTAGAAAATGAGGATGACGTTAAACGAAATTGGGAAGAACTCAAACTCAAAGAGGGCAATAAATCGGTGCTCGCCGGCGTACCACGGTCATTACCAGCGCTGGTTAAAGCCTATCGGATACAGGATAAAGTGCGGGGCGTCGGTTTCGATTGGGAAGAAAAACACCAAGTGTGGCAGAAAGTTGAGGAAGAACTGGAAGAATTCAAACATGAATTTGATGTGACCTCACAGGAAACCCTCGACACCGAAAAGGCAGAGGCCGAGTTCGGCGATCTCCTTTTCTCTCTGGTCAATTATGCACGCTTCATCGGCATCAACCCCGAAAATGCACTCGAACGGACCAATAAGAAGTTCATCAAGCGGTTCAACCACCTGGAGGCACGGGCTAAAGAGCACGGAAAACAACTGAAAGAAATGACACTAGCCGAAATGGACGTCTTCTGGGAAGAAGCCAAAGGCTTATAACTCGCCGTGCTGGAAGATATTCTCGCCCGACCCCTGTTTCTTCAAAAGAACAAAATGCGACCGAACCGCCTTAATGGCCGGATAACACGTATAAGGTAAATTATATTCCGCAGCGTACCGTTTGATAATAGGCGTAATATACGGGTAATACGTATGAGCGACGTGGGGGAACAAATGGTGCGCAACATGGTGGGTGAAACCGCCGAAAAGAAAATTCGCTAACGGACTGTCCGCGCTGAAGTCCTTGGTAACCATCATCTGGTGCTCTGCCCAGGTCACATCCATCTTGCCATCGGCAGGCGGTAGGGGGAAGATAGCGGTTTCATCCACATGGGTCGAAATCAATGCGATAACACCCAACAGGCTACCGAAAATATGCATACACAACCACCCTAGTACCACCACGTACCACGGTTGGCTCAGCACCATAATGGGAATACCGATAAGGTAAAAGAGGTTAAATGCCTTAGCAGCGAATAGCCGGTAATACTCTACCCGTGGAATTTTAAGGATGCGTTTCACATAATTGTCTTTCGTACCGAAGAAATCCTTGAAATCACGTATAAATAACCAATTAAGTGTATATAACGGATAGAGCAAAAACATATAAATATGCTGGTACCGGTGTTGGTTCAGGTATTCACTATCCGGAAATATCCGTACCAGGTCGCTCTGTTTGATATCCGTATCCCAGTGCTGGATATTCGGATAAGGGTGGTGGAGCGCATTGTGCCGCTTGGCCCATAGCCAGCTGTTGCTACCGAATAACTCCAACACATACATAAACCGCTGGTT
>CAZTJY010000126.1:1570-11129 GCA_964613725.1 uncultured Parapedobacter sp.
TTGAATACCGACCCATGGGCCGCATCATGGAAAGCGTTTATAAACAGCATAATCATTGAGAAACCGAGGAAAATATAACACAGAAAGAGCAACGGCGTGGAATTGCCGAATAGCAGAATACAGGTATAGAGGCCAAGGTACAAGAAAAGCAGGAAATAGGTCTTCACTACATTCCGCCGTTGAATACGTTTATCGGTAAGTACTTTTTCCTGCACCTCCCGCTGCAGTTTCTTGAAGAAATCATCGGGCCCGGGTTTTTTGTATGTTGGTTTCACCAATGTCTCCATGCTTAACTCAAATTAATAATTAGACTTCGCAAATGTAGCGATAATCGCCTTAAACCGCTACCAAAACCCTAGAAATGATTTACCACATTGACATTGCAATGACCAATAGCCGCTCGCCCCCCATCCAAATTCACCAATAAATCCGTACTTTCGCACGCAATATGGAAACAGTAGTAAGCGGCATCCGAAGTACCGGAAAATTACACTTGGGAAATTATTATGGGGCAGTAACCAATTTCGTGCAGATGCAGCATGAGCATAACTGCTATTTTTTTATCGCCGACCTCCACTCGCTGACGACCCATCCCACACCGGCCGACCTACATACCCATGTACGTCAAGTAGCAGTTGAATACCTGGCCGCCGGCATCGATCCGGGTGTTGCGACCATATACGTGCAATCGGAAGTACCCGAAGTAACGGAGCTGTACCTCTACCTCAACATGAACAGCTACCTGGGAGAACTGGAGCGGGCTACCTCATTCAAAGACAAGGTCCGGGCAAATCCTGACAATGTGAATGCCGGCTTACTCACCTACCCCGTGCTGATGGCGGCTGATATTTTGCTGCACCGCGCTACCAAGGTGCCCGTTGGAAAAGACCAAGAACAACACCTGGAAATGACACGTACATTCGCAAACCGATTTAATCGATTGTATAAGACCGACTATTTTACCGAGCCGCATGCGTTCTCTTTCAGCAAACAGCTGGTGAAGATACCCGGGCTGGATGGAAAAGGCAAAATGGGTAAATCCGAAGGCGAAGCCAACGCCGTTTACCTCTCTGACACACCGGAAACCATCCGCAAGAAAGTGATGCGGGCCGTAACGGACGGCGGGCCTTCCGAACCAAACCAAGAAAAGCCGGACGCCATACAGAATTTGTTTGCGTTGCTAGAAGCGGTGTCTACGCCCGATACGGTGAAACATTTCGATGACTTGTACAACAGCTGTCAAATCCGCTACGGCGACCTCAAAAAGCAATTGGCGGAAGATATGATTGCCGCCACCGCAACCGTTCGCGCACGTATTGCTGAAATTTCAAATGATAACGACTATATTAGCAAAACGATTCGCCAAGGAAATGAAAAAGCACGCGAAAGTGCCCGTAAGACCCTAGCGGAAGTACGCGAAATCATCGGTTTCAAGAAATTTTAGTATTAGACATTAGACGCTAGCTAGCTATTAGACAACAGGCTACAGACTTGCGACTGTTGATTTTGACTTACAACTCAAGACATGCACATAGCCATCGTAGGAAACATCGGCGCGGGTAAGACAACGCTCACCAAGCTACTCGCCAACCACCTCAATTGGGCACCCCAATTCGAGGCCGTAGACGACAATCCTTACCTAGAGGATTTTTATAGCGACATGAAACGTTGGGCGTTTAACCTGCAGATTTTTTTCCTCAACAGCCGCTTCCGCCATATTGTGAAGTTGCAGCAAAAGGAAACAAACATTATCCAAGATCGCACCATTTATGAGGATGCCTACATCTTTGCGGAGAACCTCTATGACATGGGCTTGATGAGTGCCCGTGATTTTGAAAATTACAGTAACATCTTCGAAAGCATCGTTTCCTATATCAAACCGCCCGACCTGCTCATTTACCTCAGGGCTTCCGTACCTACGCTGGTAGAAAATATCCAAACGAGGGGCCGCGAATACGAAGCGAATATCCGGCTGGATTACCTTTCTAAGCTCAATGCGAAATACGAGAAGTGGATCAAGAATTACAAGGAAGGGAAACTGCTCATCCTCGACAAGGATAAACTCGACTTTGCCAATAACCCAGAAGACTTGGGATTTGTCATCCAAAAAATCGAAACAGAATTATTTGGGCTATTTTGATGAAATGTGCGGCCGGGGCTACATGCCACCGGCTCGCAAATCGATCCATATAGCTGGCGAAACCACTAATTGTTCGTCAGGATTTCTCTGAAATTAATAACGCTTTGTTTCACATCGCCGGCATTATCCTCCCAGTTATGCTCATATTCGGCAGAAATATTTCCCTTGAACCCCTGGCGCTTTAACTCAGCAATCACGCCCTCGACGTTGCATACACCGGTTCCCCAATGCACGTCGTGCGTTTTGCGCGACTTTTCCGCTAGATCCTTGAAGTGCAAACTGACCAAATGACCCTCATATTGCTTGAGGCTTTCCACGGGATCCAACCCCGAACGTACCCAATGGCCGATATCGGCGCAGCCACCCACGTATTTGCTGTCCGCGGCAGCAATCGCATCGAGCACCACCTGTGGACTCCAATAGTGCGATGGTTGGGGATGGTTATGGATACCTACCTTGATCTTGTATCGGTTTGCCAGCTCACCGATCAATGGCATGAGCTCCGCTTTAGGCTCTGTATTGATTACCTTAATGCCCATTGCCTTGGCAAACTCGAAAATCTGTGTCCATTCTTGTTCGGTATTGCCATTGACCACACCGAATGCGCAGAGTTTCACCCCCTTTTTCTTGAGCGCCTTTAAAATCGCCTTGCGTTTGGCGGCGTCCATGTTGTAGTCCATCACGCCTTCCATGCCGCCGCCCAGTTGCTGTCCCGGATACGCTTCCACCGAGTTCATCCCGGCGCCAAGGGTTTTATCCACGGCCTCAAAAAACGTAAACCGGTTGAACGTATAAGTTTGGGCAGACAGGTTCCAACCCAACTTCCGCTCCGGCTGCTGTTGTGCGTTTCCAGGCGCTATGCCTAGACCCCAGGCTACCAAGCCCAGAAGAATTACTCGTGTTAACTTCATGCTTATGTTATCTAGTTAAATTTATTAATGGTCAAAAATCGTAATGCCGAGGCAAACATGGACGCCGTTGCTAACGATGTGCTTCATACCGGAACGAACGGACCGACTGCTGAAGGAACTCACGGTGGTGATCCGGCAACGGGAAGGCATGCCGCAGTGTCGCGATAGCCTCGTCCAGCTGGGCGGTGGTACGTACCCCCAACGCCACAGTGGCAACCGCCGGGTGCCCCCACACATAGGCAAGCGCCACCGTCAGCAGCGGCACCTCCAGGTTAACGGCAACCTGGGCCATGGCTTTCGTTGCCCGGGCCACTTCCCCATCGGTGTATTGCAGGTAACTGTCGGCCGCCTTGCCAACCAGTAACCCCTGGGCGACCGCCCCCCGGCAAATCACACCGATATCATGTTCCTGGAGCAAATCAAGCGTCGCTTCTTCAGGCCGGTGGTCCAACAGGCTATACTGCGTCATTACACTGACAATGTTGGATCGCTTGACATATTCACGGATAACATTCGGCCGGATGGACGAAATACCATACCAACGGATTTTACCCTGCTCCTTGATTTGCTCAAACGCTTCGATGATTTCGTCTATCGGATCATCGATTGTCCCACCGTGCAATTGATATAAATCGATATAATCCGTCTTCAGCCGTTTGAGGCTCTGGTCGACATGCTTCAGTATATATGCTTTGCTCGGATTCCAATCCCAACCGCTTCCGTCAGTTCGCCATTGGTTTCCCACTTTCGTCGCAATGACGACGTCCTTTCGCACGGGTTTGAGGGCTTCGCCGACATACAATTCATTAAGTCCTTTATTGTAGAGGTCTGCCGTGTCGAAATAGTTGATTCCCGCGTCGACCGCTCTGCGCAGCAAGTCGCCATAGACCGTCACGTTCTCCCCCAGCGACATACAGCCGAAGCTCACGGGGCTTACCCACAGGTCCGATTTGCCGAGCTGCTTCATTTCGCTTGGTCCGCTTCCAAGGGTACGGATACCGGTGTCGCCGGTTGCACCGACACCAGCTCCACGTCAAAAATCAATGGACTATATGGCGGGATATCCTGTCCGGCACCCCGTTCGCCGTAGCCTAGCTCATACGGAACATAAATCCGGTAATGGGCGCCTGCCGGCATCAACTGCAACCCCTCTTGCCATCCCGATATTACCCGCCCCAACGGGAATGTAGCCGGCTCGCCGCGATCATAAGAGCTATCGAAGACATGCCCATTGGTCAGTTGGCCCTTGTAGTGTACCGTCACCGTATCTGAGAGGGTTGGCCGTTCGCCGGATCCCTCACGGATAACTTCATATTGAAGACCAGAGGCGGTGGTGATAACGCCAGAACGCGCTTTATTAGATTCCATATAGGCTTGTGCCTCATTACGGTTTCGGCTTTCCATCTTCTCCCGTGCGGCCGTGATGGTCTGCATAATCAGTTCGCGTTCCTGCGCTTCCTCCAATGGGCTTTCCTTTCCCGCCAATACATCGGCGATGGCTTGGGCGAGCACCCCGGCATTGATGTTTTCAAGGCCGGTTCGTTTCAGGTCGCGGGCCACCGATGCTCCAAACGCATAGGCTACCGAGTCGTCTCGGCTCGTCAATACCGGCATACCTTGATCACCAGGCTGCTGTGCATTTACAAATCCGACAGCCATCAACAACACGCTTACGGTACTTAAGCTCAAAAATTTCATAATGGAAACTGCTAATTAAAATTAGAATAGTGCACCAAACTTAGATAAACTCACACATAAATGCAAGTATCGTTTCCGCTACCTTACACTTTACCCGAAAGCGTAGGCACCTTCTTCAGGTTCGGCAGAAAAGCCGCCACAATACCAATGAGCGGCAAGAAAGAGCAGATGTGATACACGTAGTCGATCCCTTGACTATCCGCCAATCTGCCGAGCACAGCTGAACCGATGCCACCCATCCCAAAAGCGAAACCAAAAAACAAGCCAGACACCATCCCTACATTGCCCGGCAACAATTCTTGAGCATATACCAGTATGGCGGCGAACGCTGAGGCAATGATTACGCCGATGACAAATGAAAGGATGATTGTCCAGAAGAGATTGGCATACGGCAATGCCAGCGTAAAAGGCGATGCGCCTAGAATGGACAACCAAATAACGTATTTACGACCGATCCGATCGCCTATGGGACCACCGATCATCGTGCCTGCCGCTACAGCAAACAGAAATATAAACAGGTAAATCTGCGATTGCTGAACCGAAACATCGAATTTATGCATCAGATAGAACGTATAGTAACTGGTGAGGCTGGCAAAATAAAAATACTTCGAAAAAATCAGCACCAGTAACACGACAATCGAACTGATAACGGTCTTCCGTGGCAGCGTACGTTGAACAACCGCTTTGACATTGTTTTTTCGAAGGATGTAATTCCGGATCGATTTTGGTTTGTACCATTTACCGATGCGGTATAGGATAATGATCGCTGTGAGTGCCGCTATGGAAAACCAAATGACGTGGAATTGTCCAAAGGGCGCAATGAGCATGGCGGCCAACAGCGGACCGATGGCGCTGCCAGCATTGCCCCCCACCTGGAAGAGTGACTGGGCAAATCCCCTTCGACCACCCGACGCCGCATAAGCCATGCGTGACGCCTCCGGATGGAATACGGACGACCCGGCGCCCACAAATGCCACAGCGACCAATATCCATTGGTAACTGGGCGCCAGCGCCATCATCACCAACCCGGTAAGGCTGAAGCCCATACCAACGGGCAGCGCATAAGGATATGGTTTCGTATCTGTAATGACACCGACCAAAGGCTGCAAAAGCGATGAAGACAATTGGAACACCAGGGTAATCACCCCTATTTGCGAAAAGCTCAAATGGAATGAATCCTTCACAATTGGATAAATCGCAGGGATAAGGGATTGTATCGTATCATTGAGCAGGTGCGAAAAACTCAATGCGAACAGTACGGGATAAATAGTGGCAGATACGTGCTTATTGACGGTGGATTTCTCGTTGCCCATATACACAAATTGAATGTCGTGCAAAGCTAATCATATTATCACATCATTTTGCAACAAACTAACCGTCCATTAGCCTGTAAAATAAAATGCCGGGGCAGATTCTCCCCGCCCCGGACATTACGTTAAATCGATAACCAGGCTATGCAGCCCCTACAATGTCAAGCTCAATTTGATTTGGAAGATGTTATTCTTGAACTTCTCCTTTCCAGCCTGCACTTCGCCGCCACCTTCGCTTGTCTCATAGTCGTATTTGAATGAACCGGGGAAATAGTCGATAGCTAAACCGATTGCGCCGTAGCGAACGGTGGCCCCATAATTCTGCTTAAGTCCGAATTTCCCCAATTTTCCAAACGCGCTGAATACATTTTCTTCTTCCACGTCCTCGATCTCTTTTTCCGGAAAGAACGTGAAGTACCGCTCATCTTCCTCGTTATAAGCGTAGTAGTCCAGCCAGTTCACGAAATAAGTTGCCGCGAGCTGAGCACGGACATCAAGCACTAACTTATCGATGAAATTGATGGAAACCACTGGACCGATCTTAGATGACACGGATGCCGCGAAATAATCGAATTCCTCTACTTCATACCCATCGGCCCTATCCCGCTCAACGATGCTGCTCCAATCCAGTTCGTTATAGGTAAACGACAGCTGCGTCCAATCCAACCCAATTTTCGTATCGAATAACGGCAACAGACTGTTGGTATTAAAATAATAGTTACGGCCGAATTCAAAAACGTAACCGCGCTTCGCACCATAACGGCCTTCCTTAAGGTTACCCAACATAGATGCTTCGCTATCAAACGCGCCTCCATCGTTGACAGAAAAATTGGACAGATCATTATTCAGTTCCCGACCAAAGTTACTTAAGCCAAGCCGTAGGTAACCCCGGCTGAGTTTGTCGTCTTTCGTAATCTGACCATAAGACCAGGTGGTTGCAGCCAACAACACGGCCAATGCTAGTAATTGCTTCTTCATGATTAATTGATAGTGTTTAAATGTTATTTGACTCAGTAGGTGGTGTAGTAGTAGATCGATAGCTGTCTTTTTATAATCGCGTTGTGTAAATCGATGAAATCAGCACAAACATAGGTAAAGAACATGCTAGAAAAAATACCCAGTACTGGGTATTTTTGCCCGCTATTCTCGCGGGCATTTTTTCTTGGAGCAATTATTGCGTTAAACTTTTCACCATCTTTTGGTATCATACAATAAAAGGATTAGTAAACAGGATTATTTTACCCATAACAAACCCGTATGAAAACGTACCTTACCCTTGCCATCGGTCTTGTAGGCCTCGCAGGACTTTCTTCGTGTACCAAAGAGTATTACTCTCCTCCACCTAGCAAAACGTTCATATACACCATTTCTACCGACGATTGGAATTGGGATGAAGGCGTGCTCAATCAAATCTATCACGACATTGATTTACCCGAATTGACCGATTACTATGTAGACCAGGGTGTAGTAGACGTATCGATTAGCGTCGATAATGAATCGTCTTATAATATCCTTCCAGCTACTATTATGGGCACTTCGTATTCTGTTAACTATACGACCGGCTTCGTAACGATTTATGCAGAAGACCCGATATTTGATCCGGATTTCGAAGTTCCAATCCCCGACAGAACGATCAAAGTAAAAATCACGCTATCGGAAGCGGATTATATTCCATAAAAAAAAGCGGCTTCTCGCCGCTTTTTTTATGCTATCAATTCACGTCTCCGCCTATTCCGCGCCCATTCCTTCAATCACCGCTTGGCTTACGCCCGTAAACGAGAATCCGCCATCGTGGAACAGATTCTGCATGGTAACCATCTTGGTCAAGTCAGAAAATAAGGTAACCGTATAATCCGCACATTGGTCGGCTGTTGCATTACCCAACGGCGACATCTTGTCGGCATACGAAATAAAATCGCCGAAGCCCTTCACGCCGGAGCCCGCCGTGGTCTGCGTGGGCGACTGGCTGATGGTATTGACCCGCACATGCTTCTTCACGCCGTATTGGTAACCGAAATTGCGAGTAATGCTTTCCAGCAGTGCCTTGGCATCAGCCATGTCGTTGTAATCCGGAAACACCCGCTGGGCGGCAATATACGTAAGTGCAACCACGGAACCCCAATCGTTGATGGCGTCTTTCTTCATAGCGGTAGCCAGCACGCGGTGCAGGCTGATGGCGGAAATATCAAATGCCTTATGCATGAAATCGTAATTGTTTTCGGTATAAGGGATGCCCTTACGTACGTTGATACTCATCCCTACGGAATGCAGGATGAAATCTACTCCGCCACCGAAATGCGCCAATGTCTGGTCAAACAGGTTTTCGATATCCTCGTTGCTGGTCACGTCGGCAGGAATAACGGGTGCATTGTTGCACTCCGCTGCCAACTGCTTGATGGTACCCATACGCAAAGCCACCGGGGCATTGGTAAGTACGATTTCCGCGCCTTCCTGCACACACCGTTGCGCCGTTTTCCAAGCGATAGACTTATCGTCCAAGGCACCGAAAATAATCCCCTTTTTTCCTTTCAATAGGTTATGCGACATAGTTCGTTATTTTAGTCTATTAAATACAGCGGGTAAAAGTAATGCTTTTTTTTATCTTTTGCTGCGTACTTCATGTGCCAGGCCCTTGCCATACGACCTACCACATGCGCGACTAGCGACTTATGACTGACGCCCCAACAACTCGGCGGCATGTTTCATGGCAATCTCACCCGGGTTTGCGCCGCTAAGCATCTGTGCCAGCTCCAATACCCGGTCCTGCGGCTTTAACTGGGCAATATGGGTAGCTGTTTTATCGGAAGACTCCGCCTTGTACACCTTAAAATGGGCAGTCCCTTTCGATGCGATCTGTGGCAGGTGCGTAATGGCAATTACCTGCATCCGCGTAGCCAAACGCTCCATAATGTCGGCTACCTTCAGCGCCACCTCGCCCGATATACCCGTATCGATTTCATCAAAGATGATCGTCGGCAACGACGACGTTTTGGCAATCAGTGACTTGATCGCTAACATCAATCGGGATAATTCGCCGCCGGATGCGACTTTGCTGATGGGCTGCGGCTCTTGGCCCCGGTTCGCGGTAAACCGGAACTCCACACGATCCAGCCCCGAAACCCTGACTTCTTCTTCCCCCGATTTGGTGATTTCGATATGCAGTTGGCTATGGGGCATACCCAGCTCATTCAACATGCTACCTATTTCTTCTTCAACCAACGGAACAACGGATTGCCGGCTTCGGCCCAATTCCGCAGCCAACGCCAGTAGTTCGGTCCGCAGTTGCTTTACTTCAGCCTCCAACAGCCCGATAGCTGCTTCATCGGCCGATAAATCAGCTAATTTTGCACCCAATTCCTCGCGGAGCGCAATGAGGGCATCCGGGTCTTCCACACGATGTTTCTGCTGCAGGGCATACAGTTGGCTAAGTCGCTCATTGATCGTCGCCAACCGCTCTTCATCCAACGAAATACCCTGTTCGATACGGCTTACCTCATCGG
>CAZTJY010000127.1:0-10985 GCA_964613725.1 uncultured Parapedobacter sp.
GACATCTTATGGTCTAACCGAAGCATGATACTTTCCTTTCGATGTTACGTATTGCCTTACGGTTGTACATTATTGGCGCGGGTGGCATATAGCCCAATCAATGCACCTGTAAAGCCTCCGGCCACATTGGTGGACAGGATATCACCAGACACCGTTCCACCGATATTCTGGAATGTATCGTTGCCAATCGCATAATTAAACCGATAGTCGTCGCCGTGTGCCGTCACTTGTAGTTTGATAGGCTTGCTTAGGTCTACTTTCTCACTGTCTATTACCGTTGCTTTCCCGTCTTCCGTCCGTTGCAGGACCAGGTAGTACTCGGTACCTTTCTTCGTTACGCCGAATAGGTAGTGGAATGTTTCTTTCTGCAAGCAGACGATGCCGGCTAAGTCGGTTTCTGCCGTCGGTATGTAGTCCAATGTGGTTGTTGCCGTAAAATTTTTGTGCTGTTGCCGGTAGAAGAGCGTAGAAGTAGGTTTCACTTCATCGATGGTTGTGGGAAACGGATTGATTCGCAGTCCGCCTTTAGCCAACGTTATAAAGTCTTCCCGCGGCCCCCTTACACCAATCCAGCGATCATCCAGCTGTTTGTCTTCGAACCGGTCGGCGAACACGAAATTCCCATTCGGGAAAAACCCGTTTTTACCAACCTTATTCTTGGTTCCTTTGGGCATTTTCAGTTTTGGGTGTAGTGGTTCCATACCACCAATAAACACGGGAAATTCACCACTCCAGTCCACGGGCAGTATAAATGTTTCACGGCCCGTGTTTACCCGGTTTTTTTCATTTGGCCGGATGCCCAAGAATACCCCATAGTATTTGCCGTCCGGGCCTTCCACCAAGTCGGCATGACCCGCCCACTCCACTTTCCCTTCCCTATCGTTTGGCAGGTGGCGTTGCGACAGGATGGGGTTTTCAGGTGCGGGTGTGTACGGCCCCATCGGTTTATCGCTCGAAAAAATCACCTCGCTGTGGTTATCCCCTGTTCCGCCTTCGGCGCACATGAGGTAGTATCGACCGTTCTTTTTATAGATGTGTGGTGCCTCTATCCAGATTGGTTTTTGCGAGATATCGACGCCCCCGTCGACAATAATCTTATCCGTTCCCGGAATTACCCGATCGTTTTCGAGGTCATACTCCCAAATTTTAATTACACGGTGCCCGTTGTACAACTCCTTTCCTTTGTCCGGTGCATCGTTGTGAACCACATAGGCTTTACCGTCATCGTCAAAGAAAAGGGCCGGGTCAATTCCGCTGAATGCCAATTTGATGGGGTCGCTCCAACCCTTCGCTGGGTCTGCCGTTTTAACCACGATGTTCCCAAAACCGCCGGCAAACTGCGTGGTGATCATGTAAAACTTGTCGTTATGCGGATTATAGAGAATGTCTGGTGCATAGATACCCATACTCATGCCCGCATCTTGCACCTTCAATTGCGAAGGGCGATCCAGTACGTGGCCAATCTGCGTCCAATTCACTAGGTCGTTTGAATGAAAAATGGGAACTCCGGGGAAAAAAGCAAAAGATGACGCCACTAGGTAATAATCATCTCCTTTACGTGTAATGCTCGGATCGGGATAGCAACCTTGGAGTATGGGGGTATAGAACTCATCAGGTTGGAGCGGATGATCGTTATAAACTTGATCGTCACCCTCGTAAGTGAATGAGTGAAATATGGGTACATTTTCTAAAATCGGTTTTTGCAATTGCTGTCCATGCGACCACGAGGGAGCGAATATAACCACAAAAGAAAGGAAAGCCAGTAGTTGTTTGTGCATCTGTTTCTGCATCAACGGCCTAATCCATAGCGTTGTTTTTTTCATGAATTCGTATTTATAAGTACAGTTATCTTCCGTCAGCCGACCGATGCCGACTGATTAGTAGCAAAGTTATCTTCTTGTAAATTAATCTACCATACATTTTTGTATCATAAACATATTTATATGTTACATAAACGCAGCTTCCGGCATTCTTGTAGTAGACTGGTTATGTCATCGTGCATATCCAGCCAAACGGGATGGTCGGATGTCAACGCGAAACCATAGCGGGTGGATTGGGCAGTGCGATACGCAATTTTTCTTATCTTGGATTTTTTATAATGTTGTGATGAAAATTATTTTGATACTTCAAAACAACACCTCTAAAGACCAAGAGACAAAAGTTTGTGGCCAACGGTATGAAATCGAGCCAGCGGAGTAACGACCCCCGCCTGGATGAAGAGCGCCGCCGGCACCGTGATGGCAACGGATAGGTATGAAATATTTGGTATCGACGCAGGACAGGTAGTGGGTTCGCAATACGAGGTGAATAGCGGAATTTTCAGCGCTGTTATAGCCAATGGTGTGGCGACTTTCGAAGACCCAATGATAAAATCCTGTAAAGATTTACTTTATTAGTGAATTGTTTTTTTTAATATTGTAATCAAATTCGGTGAAGTATACTTCAACGGAGCCATGACGCCCAATTTAGTTAACATCTTGTAATTTAGTTAGCATCTTGTATTACTAACATGATTATTCTGCCATCAAAAACAAATGTAATACCGACGCTTATGCTTTTGATTGCCATGAGCTGCGGGCAAGGCGATTCTCCCAAGTTTGACCAGCTGACTGAGGCTGAAAAGCGCCTACCTGAAAATGCGGTATTTGGTCTGGAAGTCCACCGGGGTCTAAAGGTAGGGCTGATGGCGTCGGAACCTATGCTGTTGAACCCGACAAATATTGATGTTGATGACCGGGGCCGGGTGTGGGTGAACGAGGCGTATAATTACCGGCCCGCGCTGAACGGAAACCCGGCCACGGACGAAGGGGACCGGATCCTGATTTTGGAGGATACCGACGGGGATGGTGAGCTGGATAAGCGGACGGTATTTTACCAGGGGCCCGAGCTGAACGCACCGCTGGGTATTTGCGTACTGGGTAACCGTGTTATCGTTTCACAGAGCCCCTATGTGTGGGATTTCTACGATGACGACGGGGACGGCAGCGCGGACAGGAAAGAAGTTTTGTTCGAGGGCATCGGCGGCGAGCAACATGACCATGGGATACACGCTTTCACTTTCGGGCCGGATGGGAAACTTTACTTTAATTTCGGAAACGAAGGCCATACGTTACGGGATAAAAACGGAGAGGTTGTCCGTGACCAAGACGGGGACGCCATCACCAATGGGAAGTACCACGAGGGCATGGTGTTCCGATGCGACCTCGATGGCTCAAATGTGGAAGTGCTTGGCCATAACTTTCGGAACAATTACGAGCTGGCTGTGGACAGTTACGGTACCATCTGGCAGAGCGATAATGACGACGATGGCAACCGTGGCGTACGTATAAATTACGTCATGGAATACGGTAATTATGGATATACGGATGAGATGACCGGAGCGAGCTGGCGTGCAAACCGGACAAACATTGAAGATTCGATACCGCTCCAACACTGGCATTTGAACGACCCCGGCGTTGTGCCCAATTTGTTGCAGACGGGTGCAGGATCGCCCACGGGAATGCTGGTTTATGAAGGCGAGCTTCTTCCCCGAGAATTCCGGAATCAAGTCATCCATGCGGACGCGGGTCTGAATATCGTCAGGGCATATTCGGTTAAAACGGACGGTGCTGGATACAGGGCGGAGATAATCGATCTGCTCAAAGGGAAAGACCAGTGGTTCCGGCCGTCGGATGTATGCGTAGCCCCCGATGGCTCATTAATTGTAGCGGATTGGTATGATCCGGGGGTTGGTGGACACCAGGCAGGCGACCAGACCCGGGGACGGATCTACCGCATAGCCCCCTCGGTAAACACGTATCCGATTCCGGAACAGGATTATTCCAGTGTGGAGGGGGCTATCCGGGCATTGCAAAGCCCCAACCAGTCCGTCCGGTACCGGGCGTGGGTGAGCCTGTCGGACAAGGGGGATGCAGCCGTTCCTGGATTGGAGGAACTGTACCATTCCGGCGGCAACGGGCGGATGCGTGCGCGGGCATTCTGGTTGCTTGCTAAGCTGCAAAGCGGTGAGAAGTACCTATTGGAGGGACTTGAAGACAGCAATCCCGATATCCGCATCACGGCCATCCGGGCTGCCCGGACATCAGGGGATGTCGCACGGTACATCGCCCCGCTGGTCAGGGATGGGGATGCGCAGGTGCGGCGCGAATGTGCCATAGCGCTGAGACATGTGGACGACCCGCGGTCCGCGGCACTATGGGCTATATTGGCCGGCCAACATGACGGGCAGGACCGCTGGTACCTGGAATCGCTGGGCATTGGTGCCGATGACCAGTGGGATTCTTTTTTTGCGGCATACCTGGATATGGTAGCCGACCCGATGGCCAGCGGAGCAGGCAGGGACATCATCTGGAGAGCCCGTGCCGGGGCGGCTCTTCCTTTGCTTTCTCAACTGGCTTTAGACAGCAACGTTGATCTAAAATCACGGCTTAGGTATTTCAGGGCTTTTGATTTTATACCGGGCGCGGAAAAAACTCGGACGCTCCTAGGTATGATACAGGACGGATCGGGCGATGATGCGCTCCAGGAGAACAGATTAATCATCAGGGCACTAGACGAGGGGACGGTCCTGCAGTCCGCCATTGCGCAGCGGACCTTGGATGAAGTCCTGGACGGGGTCTACGGCACCCCGGAATATCTGGAACTCGTGTCCAAATACAACCGGCGGTCGGAGGTGCCCAGGCTATTGGAGCTGGCTAGTTCGCAAGCAAACTCGCCGCTTAGCGGAAACGCGGCAAGACTGCTCTTCCGGTTTGGGGCAGACCGTGAAATCGTGAAAGCTATCGATAAGGCGCCAGAACGTGTGATTGAGGCGATCGGCGTGGTGGGCACGCGGGGTTCAGTGGACATCCTGGAAAACCTCATGCTTTCGCCGTCCTCCAGCGCGGACATCCGGAGGTTGTCGGCTTCAGTGCTTGGAAAGAGCGGGAGTGGGGAAGATAGGGTATTGTCCCTGCTGAAAGCTAACCGCATACCCTTAGAGCTGATTCCCTATGCCGTTGAAAGCATGAAAGATACTTGGAGAAGGGATGTTTATGCGGTAGCTCAATCCTATCTGCCTGCGTCGGATGATACACAGGAACAGGCTCATGAGGTGCCTACCCACGAGGAGCTGCTGGCAGCGAAAGGTAACATCGAAAGCGGGAAAGCACTCTTCCAAACAAACTGCGCGACTTGCCACCAGGTGAACGGACAGGGGCATGATTTCGGTCCGAAGTTATCGCAGATCGGGGCCAAACTACCAAAAACGGCCTTATTGGAGGCTATTGTAACCCCCTCTGCCGGAATTAGTTTCGGTTACGAAACGTCCGTTATCACCCTTAAAAGCGGATCTAAGCTGATGGGGATTATATCCAGCAGAACGGAGTCGGAGGTGGACGTTCGGTTTATGGGTGGCGTTTCTCAATCGTTCAAAACTGAAGATGTCGATTCGATTACGGAAACCACGGAGTCGCTGATGCCACCCTTGCAAAATGTGATGTCTAAGGAACAGTTAATTGATCTCATTGAATACTTGGCGTCGCTTAAATAAACGAAGCGTTTGCGCTTGAAAGATAAATAATAAGAATGGCTTCCCACAACTATTTACTAACGGTTGCAGCGCTTTTTTTGTGTGGTGTAACGTGCGCAGCCGACAAGCCGATTAAGACCCTCATCGTGGATGGTTTCAGTAACCATAATTGGCGCTTGAACACCGCTATGATTAAGGGTATTTTGAAACCGACGGGTCTATTCGACGTATCTGTTTCGACGGCACCGTCGTCGCAAAGTGACGATGATTGGGAGAATTGGCGGCCGGATTTTGCCGCATACGACGTAGTCATACAAACCTGTAATGACATTGGGGGTGGGCCCAAGTGGCCACAGCCTGTTCAGCAAGATTTCGAGCAGTACGTTCGAAATGGCGGGCGTGTGTTTATCTATCATGCTGCCAACAACGCCTTCCCCGATTGGGAGGCATACAACAAAATTATTGGAATTGGTTGGCGGAGCTCATCGCAAGGCGTGGCATTGGCCGTTTCCGACACCGGCGAAATATTGCGAATTCCACAGGGTGAGGGCATGGACACAGGGCATGGCCCTCGTGTAAATGCAGTCATTACTCGCTTGAAGGAGCACCCAATCCATCACGGATTGCCACGCAAATGGCTAACACCCGATATAGAAATCTATTATTACCCTCGGGGACCTGCTGAAAACATCGAGGTGCTCTCCTATGCCCATGATGTTGAGACAAGGATGAATTGGCCGATGGAATGGGTCGTTCGCTATGGTGAAGGGATTGCGTATTCGTCGACTTATGGTCACGTCTGGCATGATGACAAACAACCGGAACGGATGCGCTGTGCAGCTGTACAGACATTGATAATTCGTGCGCTCTGCTGGTTAGCAGGTCGGAAAAATCTCCCCCCTATGCCAACAGATTTTCCAACTGCATCTTCGATAAGCATACGGCCCGACATCAAGCATGGAAAATACACACAAGATTGAATGCGCTAATGAGGTGTTCGATATGGATCTGGGCCGTGAAGTACACAGGATTTTCGCGCCCGTTTTCGGTAATATCTGGTTAAATAGTTATATCTATTAATTTCTTTTTTAGGATGAAAGCCATACAAATTTCGGCCCATGGACAAACCCGCATACTGGATTTGCCAAAACCCCGCCTGGAAGCTGGGCACGTCTTGCTTAGGATCGCGTACGTCGGCTTCTGTGGATCTGACCTAAATACGTTCAGGGGGGTGAACCCATTGGCGAAAATGCCGGTGGTACTAGGGCATGAGGTCGGGGCCATCATCGAAGCGGTGGGTGAAGGTGTTCCAACGCACCTGAAATCGGGGATGCGCGTTACCGTCAATCCGTATACAGCCTGTGATATGTGCCCGGCCTGCCTGAACGGTAAGCCAAACGCCTGTGAGTTCAACCAAACGCTGGGTGTCCAGCGGGATGGTGCGATGGCCGAATACTTCTCGATTCCCTGGGAGAAAATAATCGCTGATGATTTTCTGGAAGTCCGGGAGCTGGCGTTGGTAGAGCCTTTGAGTGTTGGCTTCCATGCCGCATCCAGGGGCCGTGTTTCGGATACTGATAATGTGCTGGTTATCGGCTGCGGAATGATTGGCGCGGGGGCGATCGTGCGATCGTCGCTAAGGGGTGCCGATGTCATTGCCGCAGATGTGGACGACGATAAGCTTGCCATGGCCAAGCGGTTAGGTGCAAAGCATACAGTCAATACACACAAAGAAAATTTAGATCAGGTAGTTTACGAAATGACCGGAGGCCGGGGTGCCGACGTCGTTATTGAAGCTGTTGGCAGGCCGGAGACTTATCTCGCTTGTATTTCGGCGGCCGCATTTACGGCACGTGTGGTCTTTATTGGTTATGCGAAAGAGAAAGTTCCCTTCGATACACATTTTTTCGTAAAGAAAGAGCTCGATATCCTTGGTTCACGTAATGCGATGCCCGATGATTTCAAAGCGGTGATAAAGTACCTTAAGCAAGGTGTTTGCCCTGTTGATAAGCTCATATCGGTTGTTTGCCGGCCGGAAGAAGCACAGTGGGCTTTGGAGAAATGGGACGGACAGCCGGGGAGCGTTTTTCGCATATTGATTGAATTTTAACGTATCCATTAAAAACCGTGTCATGTACTTAACGATTTGATGGGACTGATTTTATAGGTGAAATTGGCATAAAAAAGCAAATAATTATGAAAAATCTTTTCAGTAAGAAGCGATTGGGTATGCGGCACACCCTTGGTATTGCGTTACTTTGGCTTAGCCACCTCGCTGAGGCGCAGGATGTGAACAAGATACAACTAACCGCCCCATCTACAGATGTGTTGATCAGCAAACACATCTATGGTCATTTTGCCGAGCACCTGGGACGGTGTATTTATGATGGCTTTTACATTGGAGAAGAAAATACCGCCATTTCCCATACTGCTGGCGTTCGTAATGATGTGGTGGCTGCATTGAAAAAGCTCCACATTCCGAACCTGCGCTGGCCCGGGGGATGTTTCGCTGATACCTATCATTGGAAAGATGGAATCGGTCCGAAGAACGACCGTCCGACCATCGTAAATACCTGGTGGGGCGGAGTTACGGAAGATAACAGTTTCGGTACCCACGACTTCCTTAATATGTGCGAGCTCTTGGGAACGGAGCCTTATCTGGCCGGTAACGTGGGCAGCGGCGAGGTGCAGGAGCTGGCAGATTGGGTGCAATACGTTAACCACGACGGGACCAGTCCAATGGCCGATCTCCGTCGTGAAAACGGTAGGAAGTCACCATGGGACGTTAAATATTGGGGGGTCGGTAACGAAGCTTGGGGCTGCGGCGGTAACATGACGGCCGATTATTATGCAGACGTATACCGGCGCTATGCAACATTTATGTCTGATTGGGGGAATCCTAGTGGTATTTTCCGTATTGCCTCGGGTGCGAGTGGCGACGATTATAACTGGACGGAAGTACTAATGAAGAACGTGCCTGCGAGTCTAATCGAGGGCGTAGCACTGCATCATTATGCAGTGATTGATTGGAATGATAAAGGCCCTTCAACCACCTACTCCGATGAACAGTATTTCCGGTCCTTGAAGTCTGCTTGGTTAATGGAAGAATTGGTCGTTAAGCATTCAGCTATTATGGACAAATATGATCCTGAGAAGCGGGTAGCATTGGTCGTTGATGAGTGGGGCGGTTGGTACGAGGTTGAGCCCGGCACCAACCCGGGTTTCCTTTATCAACAAAACACCATGCGTGACGCGGTGATTGCCGGAATGACCCTCAATATTTTCAACAACCACGCCGAACGCGTACGCATGGCCAACCTGGCGCAGACCATCAACGTGTTGCAGGCGGTCATTCTTACGGAGGGTGAGAAGATGTTGCTCACCCCTACCTACCACGTAATGGAAATGTACAAAGTGCATCAGGACGCCCAGTTAATCCCATTGCATATTAAATGCGGTGATTATACTTTTGGCGATGAGAAGATACCGGCCATCTCAGCGTCTGCGTCTGTTGATACGCTGGGGAAAACGCATATTTCGTTGGTAAATATCCATCCTGAAAGCACTCAGGAAGTTGTTGTGGCATTGGACAAATCGTATCACAGGATTACTGGCCGACTCCTAACGTCAAATAGCCTTCGGGATTTCAATTCTTTTGATAAGCCCGATTTGATTACGCCGTCTACATTTAATGGCAGTCGACTTAAAAACAATCAAATCGAAGTGGAGTTGCCCCCATTCTCTGTAATCGTGTTGGAATTGGAATAATCCTCAAAGGTGGCTGCGCGTTTACATAGCCGACAGGAAATATGATTAAGTGTCAGTATTCGGGGTTTGATACGAAATTCAGGAATTTGGTAAACTTTTCTTTATAGGTCTTTTTGTCGAGTTTATAATAGAAAGCGCCTTTCTTCGAGTTTTCTTTGTCTTTATCCAGTTGTTTGATGAGTAGTCCAGTTGACCGTAGTTTCCTGGTGAAGTTACGTTTGTCCAGCACGACATCGTACACTTGCTCGTAAAGTGTCATGATTTGCGGTATCGTGAATTTCTCAGGCAACAGTTCGAATAAGATGGGATGCAATGCCGCTTTATACCGAAGTTTGTTCTTGGCATTTTTTACCATCTGGTCGTGGTCGAAGATGAGCTTGGGTACACGTGCGAGCGGAAACCATTCCGCGCGGTAATCATCACTGAGTTGTTTTTCGTATTTTTTGATATCGATAAGTGCGAAATAGTTGATACTGATAGTACGTTCGATGGGGTCGCGGTTTGGCTCGCCAAACACCCGCAATTGTTCCATATAGACATCTTTCAGTCCGGTAAGCTGCTTTAGTACGCGGGAGGCGGCATCTTCGGGCCGTTCATCCGATTGGATGAATCCGCCCATCAGGCTCCATTTATCCTTTTCGGGCTCGAACCCTCTCTTTATTAATAGGAGTTTGAGGTCATAGCCATCGAAACCAAATATGATGCAATCTACGGCGACTAAAATTCGGCTTTGTTTTGTATATTTTGTCATAATGCAGGCAATCTCTATTCAATATGTACAATAGTAATGGATTAAAATCGGATTATATGAGGATAAGCTCGCTTTTTATCCTCAAATTTTATCTTAAATTATGGCGATATGTTGTTGTGTAATGACATTATTTATCGTGCCGATTAATGGATTGCGCAAATCTACAAATGAATTTTAAATTTTAAGTATTTGCAAATGAGTTTTTTAGTCCGGTGAAGTTAAAAGTTGATCCAGATTTATTAACAGTTGAATTGACATTTAATTACAGTGGTCGAATTTAGTGGGACCTCGGTCGTTCAACAAGTAACCCACTCATAGAGCGATGGTGGGGTAGTGCAGGCCAACGTGATTACCGATGGTAGAATTTGGGTCATTTGTGCAGGAACCGATTCCACTCGGCGAGTCGACAATTGGTAGTAAGCCCTACGGTAGTTTTGTCATCGCCATGAAGTGTTATTTGACGGCGTCGCCAACTCAAATCGCTCAAAAAGCGGGGCGCTCTTTTTTAACAATACCGATGATCATTAGTCAGCTTGTTATCAGTAGGTTATATAATTCGTAATCGATTGTTTAAAATGTTTGTTTGACATTTCGAAACTATTCTACTATAATTGCGGTATATTATGATGAACCAACGCCGTTCGAAAAACGCGGCGAGGTTAACAAACTATTTTCCAGATACGATTACAAGATTTTGTTTACTTAAGGCGCATTTACTGCATCGTTCTTTTATCCGGTTAAACTAGCGTGCTTACAACAATTGTTTCCTTGGTCCAAACGATTGGTTAAAACAAGTGTTATTTTAACGGTAAAAGAATCTGAAGCGATCTGTTGCTTTGTACAGGAATCAAGCATATCGTAACACCATGTTAAGTTAAATAAAACCATAGTTTATTAAGTAACATTGTTGTCCGGTAAACCGGATTTTATTTTCATTTGTTCGCCTTATGCTATCCA
>CAZTJY010000128.1:0-10422 GCA_964613725.1 uncultured Parapedobacter sp.
ATCATCAAGGTGGATTGCTCTTTGGCTACCATCAACGGGTCAACACCTTTGGAAAATACCAGCAGTTGCCCCGCCCCATAGGTGTTGCCATTTACTTCCACGCTGCCCCGCACCATGTAGGCTCCTCGCTCACTATGCCCGGTAGGCAAGCCAAAGTGGGCGCCTTGATCCAACTCAACATGCACATAGAACAACGGTGAATGCGTTTTCACCGCATTTTTCAATCCGTATGCATCTCCGGCAATCAAACGCATCCACACCCCTTTATCAGTAAAAACAGGCAGTTGATCGGGTTGATAATTATCGAACGACGGATCGCTTTCCTCATCCTCTTCCGGAAGCGCAACCCAGGTCTGCAGCAATTCCAGTTCGCCGCCAGCCAGCATTGCCGGGTCTTCGAACCGCTCACTGTGCGAAATGCCTTTGCCCGCGGTCATCCAATTGACCTCACCCGGTTTGATTTCCTGCTCCACGCCAAGGCTATCCCTGTGCATCACTTTACCATTCAGCAAATAACTAACGGTGGATAACCCAATATGCGGATGTGGCAGCACATCCAGGCTAGTTGCTGGTGCCACAGGAATATTTACCGGGCCACCGTGGTCCATGAATATAAATGGGCCGACCATCCTACGCAGCTGATAGGGAAGAATGCGCTTTACGGCAAAACCTTCCGATAGTTCGGCTTTTCTAGCTTCTATAACAATATCGAGCATAACAAAACCTTTAAAAGTTAAATTTGACTATTGATTCCCAAGGTACTGACTTTTATTTATTTCTCGGTTAATCGTATGTTTCCTGAAAATCACGTTGATGGCTGCCCACCAATTTTCGATAACGAGGTCCAAAACGTGCTCGGCACCTTTTTCATCGACATAGATTTACGCATAGTGCCTTATCAACTCGAAATCTTCATCCGGGATTGGCGCTGAAATATATCGATCCAGATAATTGCGGAGAAACTTCCCTAAATGTCAGTCCATCTTCGCCGAGCGCCCGCCGTAAGGACGGCAATGGACGCCTTTCCCATGCCATGTAAGGACAGGATTTCCTTTTCGTTATACGTAGACAGTTGTTTCAATTCGGTGATGCCGATATTTATCAGCGCTCGCCGCGCCGGAGCGCTCAATAAGGAAAGAAATCCTTCGGATGGTTTTCGTGTCGCTTCGCAAGCCGGACAAGTCGGACAATCGGTGCTTCCATTTTCTTCATCCGGTTCAGTGATGTTCACAGATTTCCTTGAGCTTTTCCAGCGCCTTGGGATACGTATGCTGGAAGTATTCAACCATCTGATCGTTAACGTCAATATCCACGGTCACGGTGGTTGAGCCGCCCTGTTCCTTAAACGTATAGTTTTCAAATCCCTGCCAATCTTCGGCGATCGGTCCTTCGGTAATTTCGCGGTCTCCATCCAAAATCCCTGCATATTCGATAGAAATGAATTGGTTGGGTGTATTTTCCCGGATGTAACCGACCATCCCTTCCCGTTTACCCTGTTTATCCGTACCCACAAATAACACCTTTGAACCTATCGTCCAGCTTCCCTCCATATCGCCACCTTCATAGTCCGAGCTAGGATTAAATACCGATGTCCATTGTTTAAATGTTTCCTTACCAATCATCTTGTTGTACACCGTAGCCACTGGAGCGTTAATCGATGTGGTGAATCGCATCCTTTCCATGTCTATTTAATTTTAATGTTTCAAAACTAATAATACAAAGGTACTGTCCATTCATTGGTTCTTGTGTTGGTACAATGCGTCAATATGTAGGGGCATATACGACAAAATTGAGAAGCCTATAGGCCTGCGAAGCCGCCCCGTGGTGGGAACGAAATAGTGCCGGCATGAAGAATCGTGAAGGTGCTTCCCAAATTTAATTTTGATTTAAGTTACAGTTCCTTAAATTAGCCTTCAGAACATCCGTATTAATTCACTTATCGTAAACTAAAATCAATAAATCATGGGAAAATTTGTGATTTCAACACGTAAGAATGGGGAGTTTCAATTCGTTTTGAAAGCAGGCAATGGCGAAGTCATTCTAACCAGTGAAGGGTATACCGCCAAGGCTTCTTGCCTTAACGGCATCGAGTCGGTAAAGAAAAACAGTACAGACGACAACAGGTATGACCGGAAAGAAGCGAAGAACGGTAAACACTTCTTCAACCTCAAAGCCGGAAACGGCCAAATCATCGGGTCGAGCGAAATGTATGAATCCGCCGCTGGCCGTGATAAAGGGATCGAATCGGTGAAACGGAATGCCCCCGACGCGACGACGGACGACCAGTCCGAATAACCTGACAAGCGGATTGGCATGAAATCTTTTCTTCCAATCCGCTTTTTTTCCTAACTTGCCACCCTAATAATACATAGTTATGAGCGAGGCAGTAACAACAGCAATCCGGGTGGAGCAAACGCGACAGTCAAGACTGCCGCAAGTGGATTTTAACAACCTAAAATTTGGTCAAATCTTCTCGGACCACATGCTGGTGGCCGATTTTGCCAATGGCGATTGGCAAGACGTGCGTATCGTGCCCTATGGCAACTTGTCGCTCAGCCCTGCCACCTCGGCCCTCCACTACGGCCAATCCATTTTTGAAGGTTTGAAGGCCTACAAATTCGCGGACGGTACGGTGAGCATTTTCCGACCGGACAAAAACTACGAGCGGTTCAATAAATCGGCTGCACGGTTGGAAATGCCCGAGCTTCCCGAAGAACTGTTCATCGGCGGACTGAAAACATTGATTGACCTCGATCGCGATTGGGTACCGAGCACCAATGGCGCTTCGCTCTATATCCGTCCGTTTATGTTCGCCACGGAGGCCGCATTGGGCGTGCATCCTTCCGATGCGTATAAATTCATCGTCATCACTGGACCGGTAGGCGCCTATTACAACAAGCCGCTACGCCTGAAAATCGAAACACACTTCACGCGCGCTGCTGAAGGGGGCGTCGGTTTTTCTAAGAATGCGGGCAACTACGCTCTTTCACTCCATCCTACTCGTCTTGCGCAGGAAGAGGGATACGACCAGCTGATGTGGACGGATGCCAAGGAACACAAGTATGTAGAAGAAGCGGGGACCGCCAATCTGGTATTCCGTGTAGGCGACACAATCATAACCCCATCGGCAGACACCATTCTCCACGGCATCACCCGCCGGACCATCGTCGAGATCGCGCGGCATTGGGGCTATCGGGTTGAAGAACGTAAAGTGTTGGTCGAGGAGTTGATTGATGGCATCGAAAACGGCCGTGTAACTGAGGCATTCGCTGCGGGTACCGCTGCCACACTTACGCCGATCACGGAACTCGGATACGAAGGCAAGCGTTACACCTTAACGGATCCCGCCACACGCGAATTTTCCAACAAAGTTCTTCAATACCTCAACGACCTCCGTTACGGGCGTATGGACGACGAATTCGGGTGGAACGTTATTGTGGGCTAACCCACGACGAAACGTAAGCCACCATCCCGTCCGTATCTTCGGGTGCAAACCATACCGTGGATCCATCTTTGCGGAACCATGTGAGCTGTCGCTTTGCGTATCGCCGGGTGTGTTGCTTTATTTTATCCACGGCATTTTCCAATGTGTACGTCCCGTCTAGGTAGGCGAATAATTCTGCATATCCAACCGTCTGCAATGGCGGCTTTTCGCGATACGGCAGCAGCGACCTCACCTCATCCAGCAGCCCGGCAGCCATCATCGCATCCACGCGGGTATTGATGCGTTGGTACAAGCGCTCCCGATCGGTATTAAGCCCCACATTTACCACCCCAAACGGACGCTCCACGATATGCCCCTGACGAAAATATGAAAACGGTTTACCCGTGCTTTCAAACACCTCAAGCGCTCGAATAATACGCTGCGGATTCCGGCTGTCCATTTCATGGAAATATACTGGGTCTGCCTGTTTAAGCATGGCTTGGAGCGGCTCCAGCCCTTGCTCCAGGTAAAGTGTGTTCAATCGGTCACGAATCCCGGGCAGGGGCTTGGGCAAATCATCAAGCCCTCGGCAAACCGCACGCACGAACAATCCCGAGCCGCCCACTAACACCACCACATCGTGGCGCGAAAATAACTCCCCCAACAACGCTAAGGCATCGCGCTCGTAGTCGCCCGCCGAGTAATCATCCCTAATACCATGCGAGTTGATAAAATAATGGGGCACCGACGCTAACTCCTCGTCGCTGGGCTTCGCCGTGCCGATGGTCATCTCCCGGTAAAACTGGCGCGAATCAGCTGAAATAACAGCCGTTTGGAAATGCTGTGCGATTCGTATACCCGCTGCTGTCTTTCCTACGGCAGTGGGCCCCACCACACACACCAATGTCTTTGCGGCGGCCATTAATAATCTTCCCCATACCCCTCATTTCCATCCTCATTCCCATCCGCTTTGCCGCCTTCCTGCTCTTCTTCGTCCAACATATCCAAATCTTCCTCCTCATTGATACCGTATTCGGTCTCACCCAAGAAGTCATACTCGTCTTCCTTCTTCGCGGCACCGTTATCTCCGACGACCTTGGCACCGGACAATTTCGGCACCTGCCCGATACTCTTGAACAATGCGGGATAAACCTTGCCTTCCTCCTCTTTCAGTATCTTAATCAATTGCACATGGAAATCAAGCGGTCGGTCAAAGTTATATATGTAATAAAATTTTTGATGGGGGTCGTTAACAAACTTGTTCAATTTCGATTCTTCCATCAATGCCACACCCTGGCTTTTCTTCAACTCACTGGGTAGGTAGGCGATTTCCGCACCCTTTTTCCATCGGTCGTTACTCACGTAAAATGAAGACGACAATTCTGGATCATAGCCCGTAGCGGCATGAAACGCGTTATGGAGGTCTAAAAAGGTGTGCTTCGGCAGCACATCGATTTCGCGGGACACGTCATCGTAATCTTCAAATGAAACCCTAAAACGATAGATAGCCATAATACTTCCCTCTAGTTTGTTTTATGTAAACTAATACAAATATCTAAAAATATCCCTATACGTCCACTTTAGGCACCAACCCCAACGCCTTGCCTTTCCCGAGCATGAAACGGTAAGCCTCGTCCCGGCTGTTCGGGATATCCCCTTCCAATATGGCCTCGCGGATCGCATTCTTAATGGTACCTACCATCTTTCCGGGGGGGAGCCCGAAAGCGTCCATCACGTCCTGACCCGTTACCGGTGGCTGCCAATTACGGATTTGGTCCCGTTCTTCCACATCCTTAAGCTTTTGCTTTACGAGCTCGAAATTCTGTCGGTATTTTTTCTTCTTATAATCATTCTTTGTGGTCACATCGGCATGGCATAACAGCATCAGGCTATCGATGTCGTCACCCGCCTCAAACAGCAACCGTCGCACAGCCGAATCGGTCACGGTATCCTGGGCCAACACGATAGGGCGCAGGTGGAGAGCCACCAGTTTCTGCACGAACTTCATCCGTTCGTTGAGCGGCAGCTTTAGTTCAGCAAAGAGTTTCGGCACCATGCGTGCCCCCTTGTCCTCATGGCCATGGAATGTCCATCCGTGCCGTTTGTCGAAGCGCTTGGTAGCAGGCTTGGCAATATCGTGCATAATCGCGGCCCACCGCAGCCACAAGTCGCCGCTGAGCTCAGACACATTGTCCAACACCTCCAATGTATGGTAAAAGTTATCCTTATGCCCCTTTCCGTCAATCACTTCAACGCCATAGAGATTAGCCATTGCTGGGAAGACTAGCTGCAATAAACCAACGTCAAACAGGTATTTGAACCCGATAGAGGGTTTCGTTGCCAGCACCACCTTATTGAGTTCATCAATGACACGCTCGCGCGAAATGATTTTAATCCGTTCCTTATTATCGGTTATGGCCTTGATGGCCAGCACATCGATCTTGAAATTCAATTGCGTGGCAAAGCGTATGGCGCGCATCATACGCAACGGATCATCGCGGAAAGTCACATTGGGGTCGAGCGGCGTCCGGATAATGCGGTGCTGGATATCGCTCCGTCCATTAAAAGGATCGAGCAGCCGTCCGAAATCGGCCCTATTAAGCGATAATGCCATGGCGTTAATGGTAAAATCGCGTCGGTTCTGGTCATCTGCCAAGGTCCCATCTTCTACAATGGGCTTACGCGAATCGGCTCGGTAAGATTCTTTCCGGGCGCCCACAAATTCGAGCTGCAGGGCTTCGTGGTGGAGGGAGGCCGTTCCAAAATTCTTATAAACCGCCACCTTAGCCCCCAATCGCTTACCCACGCGCGTGGCGAAATCGATACCACTTCCTACTACCACGACATCGATATCGTTCCGGAACTCGCGCTTCATAATCCGGTCACGCACGTACCCACCCACCACAAAGCACGCCACCCCCAAGTCACTTGCCACATCGCTAAGCAGTGAAAATATCGGATGGTCCAGGTAGTCACTCATGATTGTCTCGGGCATCGGCAATTCGTATTTGGTCGGCAAAAATACATATTCGTCGGCTAATCCCGTGCCCCAATGGGGGATTAATCCCTATCGCGAGATAAACGCCTAGATACCAATGTATTTGACAACAACACTTCCTGTTCACGTCGACGGGACACAATGTGCATTGCCGCAAAAAGTGCCTCGCGAAACGACGTTTCCGAGGCGACATTCTTACCAGCAATGTCGTACCCGGTACCATGGTCGGGCGACGTGCGAACTACCGGAAGGCCGGCGGTGAAATTGACGCCACTACGTGCCGCGATATGTTTGAAGGGAATCAGTCCCTGGTCGTGGTACATCGCCAACACTGCATCGAATTTCGTATAGGTCTCTGACGCAAAAAATCCATCGGCAGGGTAAGGACCAAAACAAAAAACGCCCTTTGCTTTCGCCTCAGCAATGGCCGGTGCGATAATCGCCTCATCTTCCGTGCCGATCAGCCCGTTGTCGCCGGCATGCGGGTTCAGTCCCAACACTGCGATCTTCGGCTTTCTTATCCAGAAATCGCGTTTCAGACTGGCATCCATCAACTCCAGTTTGGATACGATCGCTTCCACAGAAATATTCGGCGCAACATCCTTCACCGGAATATGGCCCGTAACGACCCCAACGCGCAACTCTTCGCTGATCATAAACATGAGCGCATCGCTACTTTCGGTTCTTGCTTGTAGGTACTCCGTATGACCAGGGAAATCAAATCCCTCCTGCTGTATATTATGTTTATTGATTGGGGCGGTGACCAGTGCATCGATTTCGCCCTTCAATAGGTCATCCACGGCCCGCTCCAGCGACAGAAACGCATACTTGCCCCCAGTCTCATTCTCTTCTCCGAGCGCGATTTTCACATCGTCTTGCCAGCAATTGATCATATTGGCCCGCTTCGGGTGGGCTTGCGGAGCTTCATTAATCACATTGAAACTAAAATCATTAATGCCTAGCGCTTTACGGTGGAACGACGCTACTTTGGTACTCCCGTAAACGATCGGGGTGAAATATTCCAGCACACGGTTGTCTATCAACGTCTTAATAATCACTTCAAGCCCGATACCATTTACGTCGCCTATCGATATCCCTATTCTCAGTTTTTCACTCATATTCAATGTGTTCTTTGGCTCCCAAACTTAGATAAAGTTGCTTTTATATGCAATTATATTCGCACACGCGGAAAAAAAAGCACCTTTATTCGCCTAGACATCTGCTTTTCCTGGCACCCATGAAGGCGTAGGCCGTTAGCGATTTATTCGGCTGTCGCGAAAAAGCGATTTCTAATAATGGGAAATTAGGAATTTTAGGCTGCAATCCGTAAAGTTACAAAAAAAGGTTACTTTTGCCGGGCTTATAGCAATACCATGAGTAGCGTCCGCGCAAAGAAACACCTGGGACAGCATTTCCTTACGGACAAGCATACCGCTGCCAAGATTGTGGCCGCCCTGCGTCCGCAGTTGGGCTATGGCACTGTATTGGAAGTCGGCCCAGGCATGGGTATCCTATCCGACCTGCTGCTGCAAGCAACAGAACATCAAACCCTACTCATCGATGTGGATAACGAATCGGTGCAGTTTCTACGCAATCGATACCCCGAACTTGGCAACAAGCTCATCCATGGCGATTTCCTTGCACTCGATTTCGACGCGCACCTGGCCGGCAACCTGGCCATCATCGGCAATTTCCCTTACAACATCTCTTCGCAGATCCTGTTCAAAGTACTGGAAGAACGCCATCGCGTGGTTGAGGTTGTGGGCATGTTCCAAAAAGAGGTGGCCGAGCGCTGCGCCGCCTCGCCGGGGGGCAAAGAATACGGCATCCTCAGCGTATTGGTACAAGCCTATTACGAAGTCGAGTACCTCTTCACTGTCAAGGCCGGTGCATTTTCGCCCCCCCCTAAGGTACTGTCGGGCGTCATCCGCCTAACCCGTAAACCCAGCGAAGCGCTTGGATGTGACGAAAGACTGTTCTGGCGCGTGGTCAAAGCCGGATTCAACCAGCGTCGCAAGACCCTTCGCAATGCGCTGTCGGGCGTTATTCCGAAAGATAAAATGGGCGAAAACCCCTATTACGACCTGCGGGCCGAACGGCTCTCCGTGGCCGATTTCATTTTATTAACCAACGACATTGCTCAACGAATATGACTAAAATCCCCACCCGACTGCTTATCGTAGACGACATCCATCCTATTTTTGCCGAGAAACTGACGGCAAGCCGCATTGCCTTTGATTACATGCCCGCCATCGGAAAAGATGAGGCGTTGCGGATGATCCACCTATATACCGGACTGGTTATCCGGTCAAAGTTCAAGGTCGACGCGGCATTCCTAGATGCGGCCACGGCGCTGACTTTCATCGCGCGGGGTGGTGCCGGCATGGACAACATCGATGAGGCCTACGCACAGCAAAAAGGCATTACCCTCCTCAATGCCCCCGAAGGCAACCGCAACGCAGTGGGCGAGCACATGGTGGGCATGCTTCTTGGGTTGATGAATAACCTCTACCGCAGCAACTCCGAAATCAAGGATGGACTATGGCGGCGAGAGGAGAATCGCGGGCTGGAGCTGGCGGGGCGCACAGTGGCCCTCATCGGCTACGGTAATAACGGGGGAGCCATGGCCCGAAAGCTGGCGGGCTTTGACGTGAAGGTGATCGCATATGATAAATTCAAGACCGGGTTCAGCGATCGGTACGCTACGGAAGCCACCATGGACGAAGTAACGGACCAAGCCGACGTGCTCAGCTTGCACATTCCCCTCACCGCCGCATCGCGCGGCATGGTCGATGCCGCGTACCTCGCACGCTTCCGCAAGCCCATTTTCTTCCTGAACGGTGCCCGCGGTGAAATCGTCGACATTCCCGCCGTTTTAAACGCCCTCGATGAAGGACAGGTGTTGGGTGCCGCCTTCGATGTGCTGCCCGTCGAGAAATTCCCGGCGCTAGCCGACCAGCCGTGGTATAAGCCCCTCATGGCGCACGAGCGGGTGGCCTGCAGCCCCCATGTGGCGGGATGGAGTGTAGAGAGCTACTTCAAAATCGCTGATGTGCTGGTCGAAAAGGTGATCGATCACCTGAGGGAAACCGCCACGGCATGAGGGCTATACCACCAACCACACGGAGAGAAATTGCAGCATCAGCGTCCCGTCCAGGAAAAGGAAATAATAATATTCGTCTTTTTTGAGGGGCGGAACCAAAATCAAGGTCAGGCACACGGCCGAGGCGAGTATCAGCGCCACGCGGATATCCATTGGATAATCGCTGAGCCACACCCAACCCATCTGCACCACCAGCAAGGCCATGGAAAGCACCAGCGCTTTCCGTTCGCCAAACAGCACGGGGATGGTTTTCAGTCCGTAATACCGATCCTGGTAAATGTCCCGGATATCGAATGGAATGGTAATGGCTACCACAAAGAGGAATACCCATACCATCAATTCCCATACATGAGGCCACGCGATGGCGACGTCATCATGGTACGCTTCAGCCACAGGGAGCAGCACGCAGCTCATTACCCACACCAATCCAATGTAAAACAGCTTCAATCCGGTAATCTGTCGTAGACCGGCTCGACGCTGCTCGCCAGCTACCCGTACAATGGGCAGGTTATAGGCCACGCCCATTACGCCCATCGCGCCCAGCAGGATGAATGAAGGGGTGTGGAGTTGTAAGCCGAGCACGAAGGCGACCATCAACGCCACGCCTGTCCATACCCACAGCGACCGCTCATGCCTAAACACCCACCGCACACGCCGAAAAGGGGACTTTTCGGGGTGCTGCGGTCTTGCCAAAATCATACTGAAGTTATACAACGCCAATGTAGCACACCCTAAGATA
This sequence comes from uncultured Parapedobacter sp., assembly GCA_964613725.1. Classification (GTDB taxonomy): domain Bacteria; phylum Bacteroidota; class Bacteroidia; order Sphingobacteriales; family Sphingobacteriaceae; genus Parapedobacter. The sequence goes on from CAZTJY010000128.1 coordinate 10,265, forward strand.
GCCAGCACGACGTAATCCATCGGCAGCGACAACAAAATGTACGTCATCCCGCCCTGCGCCACGGCACAGCAGGCGATAAAGACATTGCTGAACAGCAAGGTATCCAAGAACCGTCGATCGTCATTCGGTAGCACAGGGGGAAAATTCGCTTTTTTATA
>CAZTJY010000129.1:0-10396 GCA_964613725.1 uncultured Parapedobacter sp.
TTTAACCAGCTCGTAAAGGCATACCTTCCCATGAGCATACCAATAACACGGTCCCGTTTATCATCATTCTGGAATTCGTTCACCAGCCAGTAAGGGTTATACGGCGTTCCCGATTTCCAGTTAACCATGGTCCCGTCTTCCTTCTTATAGTCTTTGAGCCAGTTTAGGTCGACAAATCGTGGTGTCAGATAAAGACTGTAAGATGGATTCTGGGTGGTTATACCGGTCGCTTGCCGATTCTCGCCGCCCTGTCGGATATAGTTCAATTTACCTTCGACGAAAAGTTTATCGGTGATGTTCGATGTCGACCTTAAATTGAAAGTCTGCCGCTGCAGTTTGTTATTGGGTATAATTCCGGTATTCCGCATGTCCGAAACCGATAGCCGGAAGGAATTCTTATCTCCTCCGCCTGAAACGGCAATCGTATTTGTCCATGTCTTTCCGGTGTCGAAAAAATCACGGATGTTATCGGCAGGCTGTGGCGAGTAGGGCCTAGGGCTCCATTCCGGCATATAGGTATACATGATCAGCTGACCATCCAGCGGGCCTCCAAACTGATCGCCATTTCCCGTTTGGGCGGGATAGCTCGTACCTTCATACTCCATAGATCCAAAGCTATTGGTACCACCATACCCAACGCCCCACCTATCCTGCATCGTCGGGATGACATTGATGGTTTCCATCACAAAATTGGAATTGAATTCAACGCCGATGCCTTTCCGGCCCCTACCGCTTTTGGTGGTAATTAAAATGACACCATTTGCTCCACGTGCGCCATAAAGTGCAGCGCCGGCAGGGCCTTTCAGGACAGACATTTCCGCAACGTCATCCGGATTGATGTTATTAATGCCATCACCATAATCCTTACCCCCGAAGATACCCGCCTGATCCAGCGATTGATTATCAATCGGCACGCCGTCTACCACATACAGGGGTTGATTTTCGCCAGCAATCGAGCTGCTGCCCCGGATCACCACAAACGATGATGAACCAGCTCCGCCCGTTGTTGCATTTACGTGTACACCCGCAACCTTACCCTTCAGGGAATTGGCGATGTTCGATTCCCGGGCTTCCGTGACGGTAGACAGGTCGACTTCCTGAATGGAATAACCTAAGGCTTTCTTTTCCCGTTCGATACCCAGGGCCGTCACCAATACTTCGCCGATTTCCGTAGCGCCCTCCTGCAGTTCCACATGAATCACCGTGCGGTTATTGATGGGCACCTGCTGCGTTACAAAGCCGATGTAAGACACCACCAACACACCGCTGCCGGATGCCGCTGTTATCGTATAGGCTCCGTCCTGGTTTGTCTGTACCGCAGTTGAAGTGCCTTCAACCTGTATGGAAGCACCAACAATCGGTTGGCCATTTGCCGTGACTCGACCAGTTATCGCCTGCTGTGCATTTCCATCAAGCGAAAAGCAACAGGCAATCAGCGTTACTGTCCATAATTTGCTAAGTAGTTTCATTTTCATTTCATAATAGTTTTACGTGTAAAACATGGTTAATTGATCGTCTCATGTGTTAGCGGAATAAGTGTATGGTTAATAATCGGGTAAGGGTGCAGTGAAATATGCTTCGATTTGCTCGGCGGTCGGTTGCTTCAAGGGCCGCACGACCCGAAAGCCCACAAACGACGCATCCGTCAACCACCAATCGCTCTTGGGAATCTGAGGGTCACGTTGTTTCCATTCGGGCCGCGATTGTCCGCGTGCGGCAGACCGTAATGCCCGTGCTGGCGCCTCCCAATGCCCGCCACGCACGGCGTGCGGATAAAGGCGGGTAACCTTCGCCCACGGATTTTTGGTGTCGGTTCGGGTACGGTAAAAATCGGGTACGTATTGGTCCAGTGTCCATTCGGCCACATTGCCATGCATGTCGTGCAATCCCCAAGCGTTCGGCTTTCGCGTGCCCACTTTATGGTATTTTCCGCCGCTGTTTCCCCGGTACCAAGCGTATGCGCCAAGCTGTTTCGCGTCCGACCCAAAGCTATAGGCGGTTTGGGTGCCGGCCCTGCAAGCGTACTCCCACTCCGCTTCGGTTGGAAGCCGGTGGAATTTTCCAGTCTTCGCTGTCAACCATCTGCAATAAGCCAATGCCGCATATTGGGTCATATTCACTGCTGGAAAACCACTTTTCCCCATGCCGAAACTCATATCCATGAAGGGTGGCGTGGGGCGCGTTACGCCGTCAACTAGCGGACGCTTGGCATCAGGAATCTTGTTAACGGACGCCTGATTTTCCAATTCAGCATAGACAAACAGGTCATATTCATCCCACGTAACCTCACATTTCCCCATCCAGAATGCATCGACCGTAACCGTTCCTATCGGTCCTTCGTCGGCGTTCCTTCCGTTTTCGGAGGCGGGACTTCCCATTTGGAAAGTACCCTTCGGGATCGCTACCATGTCGAAGGTGACCGTTGTGCCAGGAATGGTTGCCACGTACGAATCCATCCCCTGAAAAGAGGGGTACCCAACGGAAAGCAAGGCAGAAGACGTGAGCCGAATAAGGGTAACGACGGTTATCATTTTAAATACATTTGCTCCGGTTTAACGATGCGTTCGTAAAAAAAGTCTCGGTACGCGGTCAGCTTATCCAAGTAGTTTTCGAGCCCCAAAAGCTGTTCGTCATAGATGTGGTAGGTCAGATCGGGCGTCCGGTTTGCAAAATGGCGGGCACGGTCTTGCTGGAAGAAGAATTTCTTTTCATCCGTATCCATACCTTTCGGCAAACGCGTTTTTTCCCAAACGTTAACCAGGTAATCAAATACGTTTTTTCGTCTTGCTAATTGATCGCTCACCGTAGCCCGCGCTTGATCTAAGTGATAAAGGGTTGAATCGAGATCGAGAAATCGTTGTTGGTGTGCCTTGGTGATTGAATGCTCAACGGAAGACAGGTCGAGGTAAGTTTTTGCGGTGTGTTCAATCAACTTTGCGATGGATGTGAATACCTCAAAATCATACTTATTATCAATATCGGCGGCCAGGTTGTTTTTGCAAATCTGCAACGCACGCTCCATTTTCCCTAGAAATTCATTCGCGAGGGTTACCCGATGCGCATACTCCGTGTTCCAATACGGGTTGTATTCCAGCACATCCGTTCGCGGTAGATCTGGGATATGGGTTTTACCAATTTCACCGTGGTGCCAAACATTGCGTTCAAAACTTTCCATATAGAAATAGGCGCCTTCATTGAGCAGCAAAAACAGCTCCTCCATGTCGGTAACGCTATCTCCGTAATAATTTCTAAAGTACTTCGCGGTGAATTCCGCCAGTGACTGATCCGAACGTGCATTCCATGAGAACTCCGCTGCAGTAATAAAGCGCAACATCCAGGTTTGGTTGTGGAGGCCCGAATCGTCCCACGATGTGCAGATCATGCCATCAAACACGTTCTCGCCCAAACGCGAGCGAAAGAAATGATAGGAATGTTCCAGGCTGCCTTCGATAACCTTGGGATTATTGCGCATGGCTCCCTTCTTACGGTGAAAATAAGGCACGAAAAGGCATTCAATCCCTGCATTCGGATCATAGGCAAAAAGCTGAAAGCCGAGCGCTTTGGCCTGTCGTGCGTATTTCAGATCCGGCGTTTCATAGCCATAGGCTTCCGTCAATACAATTCCCTCCTGTGGCGTGACTTTGTACTGCGGCGGTAGTTCCTGCCCCACGCCCTCGTCGGTCGTCACGTCCCGTGTCCAACCCATCGGCCGCTCCCAAACCATTACTTCCCGCCCCGTTTTTTGCAAATGGCGGGCACTTTTACCGACGAACAGGTGATACAAGCCATTCCGCCCGATTTCCTTCGCTTTTTCGCGCGTTGTCGGGCCTTTCCCCAGTTCAAATGTTTCGTCCGAGCCAATGTGGATGTACCGGGAACCCGGCGTGGCTTCCATTGCATCGGCCCAGAGATCGAACAGCAATTCATAAGACCCTTCATTTAGCGGGTCGAATTCCCAATTGGAGGCAGGGATTTCCCGCAGATGCGCGAATTGCGGCCACTTCAGGATGAAGCTGACATGGCCCAATCCTTGCACCAACGGCACGATCTGGACGTGGTAGTTCTGTGCGTACCGGGTAATCTCCTGCATCTCTTGCATCGTGAACGCTCCCGGGGCCCCGATTTCGGGATGGCTGGGATAAGCAAATTTGTCTTCCCATTCCCACACCAAAATGTTTATCTTGTATTTAGCCAAATCACGAATAAACCCTTCGACGTATTCACGCGTGTCCTGGTGGTGTTTGGTGTCATAATGAACGGCTCGATGGGTGGTGTGCGGCCAGTCTGTGATGGCCATTCCTCGCACAAAGGGGGATGCACGATCGTCCGATTGAATAAGTTGGCAAAGCGTCTGCACGCCGTAAAACAAACCCGGTTCACCCGAAGCACTGACGGTGATGCCCTTGCTCGTCACCTGCAATTGGTAACCTTGATTCCCATGCTTCTTTTCTGCACCTCTTTTTGTCAATACGATGTGAGCGCGGCGCCGATCCGTCGTCAATTCCGTGCGGATGTTCCATCGATCGCTCAAGTGACGCCGCAGCTCGCTGCTGGCGAACTTGTCCTTTTCACTTGCATCACGATCGATCGTAATCATTAGCGGATTGGGGAGATCAAACCTTTCTGCGGTAAGCTGAACGTCCTGTGGATAGGGAATCAAGGTAATGCCTGCTTTATACAGCGGCGTATCTCCTCGAACTGGTGAAGGAAGGGATACGCACAAAACAAAAAGTAACACAGGTGAGATTACACCGATACGTCTTTTCAAATAGAACCAATTCACACAACGGTTTCTTTTCATCTATTTATTTTTTTTAATGCTGATGAGCGCTCGATGTAAATAATCATTGTCCTGCGTGTCAATAATATTTACCACTCGGTTTTATAATTTTAGTTTTTCTATTGACTACGAATATTAAACGAACATTCAATAATCAAATATAGATAAAATCTTTTATTTAAAACAAAAAATAATAATTTTTTCTTTCGTAACCTTTGTTTTTTCGAATTTAGCTGATTACGAAAGCATATATCCTTTTCTGATTGTAAGGCAGCGAACCCCTTACACGTAAAAGAAGACAACAAAAAAACAACGCTTTGTGGTTATCGAAAGCAGGTGCAGTAATCAAAGCGCGAATACCGGTTTACGGTTTTTCCATTTCCCCCGAGTAAAGTCAGGGATCTTAATCGGGGCCGACCCTTGGGCGATGGATTGCTCAGATAGTGGTCCGATGACCGACCATGCCGCGGCATCATAGACGTCCATTGGCGGTACTGCCTGTTCCCGGATGGCATCCACAAATTCTTTGATCACAAAATAGTCGATACCGTCATGCCCCGTCTTCTCGGCTTCGGCTCCGAATTCTTTCCACAGGCGGTGGTCATATTGTGCGAGGTAGGGCTCAAAAGATTGCCATTTGTGGTCTTCCGATTCGTGTTCGATGTAAATCTCGTTGGGTTCGTACTCGTTCTTATACCGCCATATTCCCTTCGTACCCTGCACCGTATACCCAAGGGAGTACGGACGGGGCAAATTCGTGTCGTGGGTTATGGTAATGGTTTCACCGTTGACACATTTAATCATCGTACGCACCACATCGCCAAGCTTGAAAACCACGCTGGCGTTCGGGTGGTCTTTTCCGCCGTTGTCGACGATGTAATTATGGAGCCCCTGGCTTTTGGTAGCCATGGAAACGAGGTAGTCGAATTGGTTTCCCCGGTTGATATCAACCATTTCCGCCATCGGCCCCAGGCCATGGGTAGGATATAGGTCGCCGTTGCGCTCCACGGCGTGTTGGGTTCGCCAGCGTGCTTCGCTGAAACCCTTTTCGCCGAATTCGACGCCACCGCCATACGGTTGCTTGCCGTTATTAAATTTGACGTGTCGCAGATCATGCAGATATCCGCCTTCCAGTTGGACGACCTCACCCAGCCGACCTTGCCTAACCATATTCAGAATGGCCAGGATGTCCCGCCGATAGCATGCATTCTCCAGAATCATGCAATGGCTTCCCGTAGATTCGTGCACGTTCACCAGCTCCCAGGTTTCTTCCACGGTGATCGAAGCGGGGACTTCGAGCCCTGCATATTTTCCGGCTTTCATCACGGCCACGGCCATCGGCACGTGCCATTCCCAAGGGGTCGATATAATGATGCCATCTAAGTCATCGCGGCGGACGAGGTGCTCAAAATCGTGCTCGCCGCTGGTGTAGCTTTTCGCCGCTGGCAACCCGGCTTTCCGCAGGATACGCTGGGTCTCCGCGATGGCTTCCTTGTCAATGTCGCATATGGCGGGTATGACAACGTCGGGAATCATCAAGGCACTTGCTACATGGGCCCGCCCACGTAACCCTACGCCAATAAAGCCTAACCGGATTTTTTTCGCAGGCCGGCCGTGGGTAAGTTGAGGTGAAAGCAATGCAGCGCCCGCGAATGCCATAGCGCCGTGTTTAATAAATGTTCGTCTGGGAATATGTTTCATTAGAAAATAATTATTGATTTATTGTCTATTTTTTTCATGGATGATCTATTTCATCGGCATTCAAGCTCCCCTTCGGCGGTTAGCTACATCAATGAATGCTTTGCAATTTGTTCTTAATGGCCTGACGAAATCTGCATTTTATAGGCTTTGTGCCAGCCGCTGGCACCAACCTGTTATCAGCGATCCTCTTGCTTTTGCTGCAGCAGCGAAAGGACTGCCGCACTCATGGTTTTAACACCTGTTGGTATGCTTGGGTCGGGCTCCGGAACATACAACGGCCCGTGCAACGGTGGCAATGTCATTTGGCCGGCCGCTGCTGCGGTCACGTGGTCCGGGTGTACGGTACCCAATGAGTAAATCATCGTGGGTATGGGCGGCTGCTCCCGGCCATACCGCGCAAAATCCTCACCCACCAATTCCCGGGGAAGTTCGCGGACATGTTGTTCACCCAGCGTTTGGCGAAATACAGCGGCCATTCGTTCGGTCAGCTTCGGGTCGTTGTACATGGACGGGAAGGATTCGCCTTCGTGCTTGATGTCGGGATACTCCTCCGGGGTGAGCCCTGCAGCATGTGCCTCACCGTCGCAAACGCGCTTAATGGCGTTCAACAGGTGTTGGCGTATCGGGTCTTCAAAGGTCCGGACCGTAAGTGCCAGCTCCACTTCATTAGGGATGATGTTGCTGCGCGAGCCGCCGTGAATTGCGCCCACACTGATGACTGCCGGTTCGGTCGGCGCGATCTCCCGGCTGATGATCGATTGGAGCGACAAGACGATCTTTGACGCCAACACGATCGGATCAATGGTCTGTTGTGGGGCGGCGCCATGCCCCCCTCGCCCCTTTACGGTGATCGACAGGTTATCAATGCTCGCTAAAAACATGCCCGCATGATACCCCACGGTGCCTGCCGGTAATAGCGAGCTGACATGGAGGGCGAGCGCATAGTCCGGTCTTGGGAATCGCGTAAACAGCCCGTCGGCAAGCATCGCTTTAGCGCCAACGCCATTCTCTTCGGCAGGCTGCGCAATAAAAACGACGGTACCACGCCACCGGTCCCGAAGTTTTGAAATAACCGATGCGGTCCCTTTCCATACCGTCATGTGAACGTCGTGCCCACAAGCATGCATGACACCGGGCACGTTACTGATGTAAGGAACCTCGGTAAGCTCTTCTATGGGAAGTGCATCCATATCTGTCCGCACCATGACAACCGGCCCATCGCCATTTTCCATCACCCCTACCACGCCATACCCACCTACCCGCTCCGTGACGTCGAAGCCCAGGACACGTAGCTCATCGGCTAGCACCCCGGAGGTCTTCTTTTCCTGTTCCGAGAGCTCGGGGTGCTGATGTAGCTGCTGGTACAACGCAATCAGTCCCGGGGTCTCTGCGCGGACAATCTCAACAATTCCACTGGATTGGGGTTGGGCTGCTGCATACAGGCAAAAAAACATTGACGTAACCAAGCAGCGAAGGTATATGGTGAAGTGAGGCGTCATGATGTTCAATCTAACGGCTTGATGAATAAATTAGCGAATTGAAAGCGATTGTCATCCCAATGATCGTCTTGAAGCGCAATGGGCCCCGCGGGTGCAATGCCGGGGAGTACGGCCTGGTCAATGACCACCTGACCATTCAATTCCACGGTGATGCGATCACCGACCATGGTGATGATAAACCGGTTCCATTCCCCACCCGGCTTATCGGCTTTTACCGTTGGGGTAACGCCCGCGCGGACAGCTGCCGGGAGGTTCTTATCCACGCGGTATCCGTAGATCTCACCGGAACCGATGTACCGATTCCCGATGTTGATCTGGTTTTTCGAATGCCCCCGCAGGTAGATACCCGTATCGCCGAAATAAGGTAAATCTACAGTCTTTGCAGACCCATCTTCGTTTAGCGCCGGTTCGCCGCTGGGCAGTATGACCGGTGCTGGCATGATCTCCGGTTCGCGCGTAAATCGTATGTCGGCGATGAGCATAAAATCCGTGAATGAGGCTTTGCTCCACAGGCACTTGTCCTTTTCCTCACTTTTACCGTCGTAATCGATCAGCCAATCCCTTGCCACCCAATGCCCCCTGTGACCGGGTTTGAGATCCCAGTGCTCCAGTTGCCCGCCCGAAAAAAGGGTAATCCAGCCGGTGCCGTTTGCGGCAACCTGATCGGCTTTTGGATGACGGGTAGGCAAGCGGTCGAGCCTGATGTTGCGATAGGCGATGGTTGGTCCGGTAGCCGCAAACGCGATATGCCCTTTCCGTGGCATGGCAGCCGTTCCACGGGCAATTTCTTTTCCATTGACCGAAACCACAATCGTGCCGCCCAGGCTTTCCAGACGGTAGCTATTCCACAAACCACTAAGCACAACATCACCCGCAGGGCGGCGGGGTTTGATCGATGCGCCGCCTGTCGCAGCGAGCCCGGCACCCAATGCCGGACCTTTGATGCCACGCGGAAACGGACTACCCACGGCGGGAAGGGCATCACTATGGATAAATAGCTCGGGAAGATCCCGTCCGTTTACTGAAAACCATTCAAAATCAAGGACGTAATTCTCATACATCTCGTCGGTTCGCAGGTAGCCCGTGGGAGATCCGGAGCAATATAACGCCTGTTCTTTAACGACCCAGGTGTCTTTAGCGGTATTGACGTTGGTCCATCCCGCCAGGTTACGGCCGTTGAACAGCCCGTCGGATCCGGGGTTCGCCAGCGATTGCCCGGCCAACGCCGGGGTGATCGCCACGAACGCCAACACGGTGACCACCGATAAGATGAACGTTGTCTTCATAAAACAGGGGCTTGACCGGGTATCGGAATGGGGTAGCGCCCTTCGTTGTCCGGCAACGTGGGCGGAGCGGCATCCCACGCAAATGTCTCGGGCAGGATAGACAACTCCGAATTAATGGCATCTTCCCACTCGACCAGCTTTCCAGAATGTGCGGCCATCCGGCCTAATAGGGTCGTCATCGTGCTCATCGCCGCCCATTCTGTGTCGTTCATGGGCGTGTTTTCCCGAATAGCTGCAAAAAACTGGTCGTGTTGCAGTTGGTAGGAGTTCGCGCGAGTTTCACTGCGCCACCGTCCGTTTCCCTTCAGGTCGCTTATCGTCTTCGCAGCCGCATCCGCTCGTCCCTCGGTGCCGATAAACGTAGCGCCACCGCGGTTCCATGTGCCGGCAATGCTGCGTATCTGGCTGTTCAGCTTCGTGCCGTCGGCGTATTCGTATTCGATGAAAAAGGAATCAAAGATATCGCCGCATCCCGGCGTATAGGGGCCGCTGCGCCCGCCCATTCCCTGGGCCCTTACCGGGTAGCCGCCCTTTACCCAATTGACGATATCGGTATTATGGATCTGCAGCGCAGCCGGCGACCCCGCCCAAAGCCAATTGAAATACCGCCAGTTTCGCATCTGGTATTCCATCTCGGTTTGTCCGGGCAGGCGGTCCACATGCCGTACCGGACCGATTAAATAATAGTCGGTTGCCGAAACGATTTCGCCGATTTGACCATCCTGCACTCGTTGAGTCAGCTCAATGAAAGCCGGGTCGTATCGATTCTGCAGCCCGACGGAAACTTTCAGGTTTTTCCGGCGGGCTGCCTCCCCTGCAGCTAACACCTGCCGGATGCCGGGGGCGTCTGAGGCAAGTGGTTTCTCCATAAAGGTATGCTTCCCGGCGGCTACGACAGCATCGAAATGCAACGGCCGGAAAGCGGGGGGAGTCGCTAGTATCACCACATCTGCCAGGGCTATAGCCTCTTTGTATCCCTCAAAGCCCACAAACATTTGGCTTTCAGGCACCTTTACGGCATTCTTAATGTCTGGGATTTTAAGTAACGTATTGTGGGTCGCCGCCAGCTGATCGGCGAAGGCATCGGCCATAGCCACCAGTTGTACATGCTTGTCGGCCCGTAATGCATT
>CAZTJY010000130.1:0-10362 GCA_964613725.1 uncultured Parapedobacter sp.
ATCGAGCAAACCAACCAGATGACGCAGAAAGCGGAAGAATTTCTGGCCTCAAAGCCCGAAGTGGTTTCCGTGATTACCACAGTAGGGCAATCGAACGATGGTTTCGTCGGCACACAGGCGACCGCCTATAAAGCGGAGCTTACCGTGAAACTGGTTGGCAGCGAAGAGCGTGAAGATCCCAGTAACATCTATGCCGCGAAGTTGAAACGCGAAATGCAAAAGATCTTGGTGGGGGCAAAGGTGAAAACGGTGCCCATCAGTATTGTGGGCTTTGCCGAACAGGCACCATTGGAAATGGTGGTTATCGGATCTGATTTGGATAGCGTGCTCACCTACGCGGAAGGTATCTTGGAACGCGTGCGAAAAATCCCTGGCACGTCAGAGGCTAAGCTTTCGGTTGAGAGCGGCACGCCGGAGATTACCGTGGAAGTGAATCGCGATAAAATGGCGGCTTTGGGATTGAACCTTCAAACGGTGGGTGCGACCATGCAGACCGCATTCAGCGGTAACACCGACGGTAAATTCCGTTCTGGTGAATACGAATACGACATCAATATCCGTTTCGACGACTACGACCGTAAAAATGTGGAAGATGTAAGCAATTTGCCGTTCACCAACGACAAGGGGCAACTGGTGCGGTTATCGCAGTTCGCCAGTATCCATGAAGGGTCGGGGCCAAGCCAGTTGGAACGGCGTGATAAGAGCACCTCGGTAAAAGTACAATCGCAGGTAGTAGGTCGGCCGGTCAGCGCCATCGCTGCCGACTTGGAAGCCCAACTAGACGAGGTGCGGCGCCCAAGCGGTGTGAGTTACGTATGGAGTGGCGATATGGAGCAGCAATCCGAAGGTTTCGGTACCTTGGGTATCGCGTTGCTCAGTTCCATTCTGTTGGTCTATTTTATCATGGTAGCGCTGTATGACAGCTTCGTATATCCTTTTGTGGTAATGTTCTCCATTCCGCTGTCCATTATCGGGGCCTTGCTGGCATTGGCACTCAGCAACAATACACTGAATATATTTACCATCCTCGGCTTAATTATGCTGATTGGACTGGTGGCCAAGAACGCCATTATCCTCGTGGACTTTACCAATCACCTCAAGGCAGAAGGCAAATCCACACGTGATGCGCTGATTTTGGCGAACCAGGCACGGTTGCGCCCTATCTTGATGACTACCATCGCCATGGTATTCGGTATGCTTCCCATCGCATTGGCTACCGGCCCGAGCGCGGAGTGGAAAAACGGATTGGCATGGGTCATCATCGGAGGTCTTGTCAGCTCCCTATTCCTCACGCTGATCGTTGTGCCGGTTATCTATCAAATCATGGACAACATCTTGCACCGCTTCGGACTGGATAAAAAAGGCCAGCCCATTGAAGAACTGATGGTTGAAGAATATGTACACAAAGAGGTGAAAGAATACGAAGAGGAAAGGGTATAGCGGTACCGATCACACAACACGCTTTCACGAATAAACACTAACGTCCCGGGTACCTGTACCTGGGACATTTACTTTTGGGGATGACCTTGCTTATGTAAATCGCGTTACCTACGTTTGCCACGCATATAACGCACACATAACATGAAACCATCATTAAAACGCTTTGAAGAAAAGCGGCCTGAAATAGTATTTGAATGGAAAGACCAATGACCGAAGCCCAAGGTTGGGTGGTTATTAACTCCTTACGGGGTGGTGCCGCTGGTCGTGGTACTCGCATGCGTGCGGGATTGGACCGCAATGAGGTAGAGTCGCTGGCAAAAACCATGGAAGTGAAGTTTACCGTCGCCGGCCCATCCATCGGCGGAGCCAAGTCGGGAATAAACTTCGATCCTACCGATCCCCGAAAATCGGGCGTGCTGCAGCGCTGGTACAAAGCAGTAACACCTCAACCGCAATGGCAACCGCATCGACGTAGCCGGCATGCAGCCTTTCGAAGAGGTGAACGACACCGTATGGGATCTACCTGCAGATATATTTATTCCTGCAGCAGCATTGCGATTAGTGTACAAAGAGCACGTGGTGCGGTTGGTGGCCAACGGGCTGGAAGTCATCTCATCGGGCGCGAATGTGCCGTTTGCAGACCGGGAGATTTTCTACGGACCATCTCCTCGCGGGCCTATGAAATCGCTTTACGCGAACTGGTATAATCACTATGAATTCTGTATCTTTACCACTTGAAAGGAAGTAATTACCATGAAGCAATACCTCGATTTGATGCGCCATGTGTACGAAAACGGCGTGGAGAAACACGATCGCACAGGTACTGGTACTCGTAGCGTGTTCGGCCATCAAATGCGTTTCGACCTGAAGGCGGGGTTCCCGTTGGTGACCACCAAGAAAGTACACCTGCGCTCTATCATCCATGAATTGATCTGGTTCTTACGGGGTGAAACTAACATTGCATACCTCAAGGAAAACGGTGTGAGTATCTGGGATGAATGGGCGGATGGCGATGGTAACCTCGGTCCGGTATACGGGTCGCAATGGCGATCGTGGCCGACACCCGGTGGTGGGCATATCGATCAGATCGAAAAGGTGGTGCAGCAGCTTAAGACCAACCCGGATTCGCGTCGGATCATCGTGTCGGCATGGAACGTGGCTGAGATCGAAAACATGGCGCTGCCGCCCTGCCATGCATTTTTCCAGTTCTATGTAGCACCTGCCGACCCGAATAAGGGATTGTTAAAGCCTCAGCTTTCCTGCCAACTCTACCAGCGAAGTGCCGATATTTTCCTCGGTGTTCCGTTCAATATTGCATCTTATGCGCTATTGACCATGATGATGGCACAAGTGTGCGATATGGAGGCCGCCGATTTTGTGCATACGTTCGGCGACGCACACCTCTATACCAACCATTTCGAGCAGGTAGAACTCCAGCTGAGCCGAACACCGAGGCCATTACCAACGATGAAGATGAATCCGGTGGTCACCGACCTGTTCGCCTTCCGGTATGAAGATTTTGAACTAATGGATTACGACCCCTATCCGCGTATCAAAGCACCCGTTGCGGTATAATGTTAACTATGAAGCAACCTCTCATATCGGCCATTGTGGCTGCCGCGGAAAACAACGCCATCGGTAAGGATAACCAACTGCTGTGGCACCTGCCCAATGATTTGCGCTTTTTTAAACGTACTACCACGGGCCATACAATTATCATGGGCCGCAAAACGTACGAGTCGGTTGGCAAACCGCTCCCCAACCGGCGCAACATCATCATCACCCGGCAGCCCGGATATGCCGTGGAAGGTGCTGAAGTGGTCCACTCACTCACAGCTGCCTTTGAGCGCTGCGCTGGCCAAGATGAAGTATTTGTGGTGGGCGGAGCCGAGATTTATAGACAAGCGCTCCCCGCCGTAGGCCGCATTTATCTTACCCGCGTGCATGCAACGCTCCCGGGCGATAGTTTCTTTCCGAAATTGGACGAGCGAAACTGGCGATTGGTTGCGGAAGACCATCACGCAGCGGACGATCGGCATGCGTATCGTTATACGTTTGAGATTTACGACGCTAACCCATGACACGTGTTTCAGATACAGGGAAGGAACGCCCCCTCGGTGGTTGGTTCTTTTTTATATTCAAGCTGGTTTTGTGGACAGCCATCGCCTATTCGTTTGCCGCAAACACAAACGTTTATCTACAGCAGCCGCGTCTGCTAGGCGTTGCCTACGGCGTCAATACGTTTCTCACCGGGAGCATCCTTATTGCCATTGGCCGGTTCATACTCATCGCTATTTATCGACGGCGCAATAAAAAAAATAATCGCGTCCGCGGTAATTATATACTGGGTATCAATCAGATAGCCACTTTGTTGAATATCGTGTTTGTCGTCCTTGGATTGATGATTGCCTTTGGTATCAACCCCAAGGAATTCTTGACAAGCATTACCATTGTCGCGATGGCCATTGCGCTCCTATTTCGAGACTACATCACCAACATGATCAGTGGCTTATTGATCATGTTTTCCGATCAGTTTACCATTGGTGATACCGTGCGCATCGGTGAACACCAAGGGAAGATCATGGATATCACATTGGCAAACATTATGGTGAAGAACGATGATGACGACGTGGTACTTATTCCGAATAATACGGCGTTTACAACCAACATCATCAACCAGTCGCTGCAGAATTCCAGAAAGCTAACGATCGAGTTCGAATTGCCCCTAGCAAGCGCTCGCCAGCACCGGGTGTTGGAGGGAGATATACGCAATGCCCTGAAACAATACGGTGCTGCGATCGTGCCTGATAGCTTCCAGCTCAGGGTGGTTGGCATGAGTAAAGATGCCGTCCAATATAAATTGCAATTTTCAACCGCGAGAAAAGATACTCTTTTGCGTCGGCAACTGCGCAATGATCTGTACCAGCATATCATCGCGTTTGAGGCTACCCTTTAAACCTTCCTCACTTTCACGCTTTTAACGAAATGATGGCTACCTTTCTCGAGAATAAGGTCGGCCCGGAAGCGGGTAGGCAAGATATTTTTCAAAAGATTCGGCTTGTTGATTTCATTCCATATGCCGGCGGCTGTTTTGGCACTTTGCTCACTGTCGAGATCGGCATACCGATGGAAATAAGAGTCAGGACGTTGGAAGGCTGTTTTACGGAGCCATTCGAACCGTTGCGTATACCATTCCTGTAGGTTCTCCGGTGAGGCATCGACGTAAATCGAATAATCGAAAAAATCAGATACGAACACGCGCGGGCCGCGATGCTTTCCCTTAACGTTCACCTGAAGTACATTGATGCCTTCCACAATGAGAATATCGGGCTGTGAGACCCACTGCAATTGATCGGGTACAATATCATAAACCAAATGGGAGTATACCGGTGCCGAAACCTGCTCCTTTCCCGATTTGATATCCGACAGAAACCCCAATAACCGACGGGTGTCGTAGCTTTCGGGGAAACCTTTTCGGTTTAATATACCTTTAGCTTCCAAATGACTATTCGGATAGAGGAAACCGTCTGTGGTAATCAGGTCCACTTTCGGGTTACCTGGGGAGAGCGACAGCACCTTTTGCAGTACACGCGCGGTGGTACTTTTTCCAGCCGCCACGCTTCCAGCTATCCCGATAATGAAGGGCAGGTGCTTGGTGTGGTTATCGAAAAACGAATTGGTATAGCCATGCAACTGGCGGAAACTATCGATATGGAGCCGAAGCAGGTGGCTCAAAGGGAAATAGACCTCTTCGATTTCCTGCATCGTCAATGGTTCATTCAGCGCGTTAAGCTTACGGATATCTTCCTCAGCCAATACATAATTAGGATGCCCGTTGAGTGTTTTCCAAGTATCGCGGGTTACATGGCGAAAGGGGGAGTATGCAATACCGTTGCCTGTTTTGACCATTCCGGTGGGGTTGGTGAAGGGACAAAATTAATCAAAAAGTATATTAGTCGGGTATATCATCCTGTAATTCTGCTGTTAGCGCTCGCTTTTGCCGAGGCCATTCAATATCAATTCGCCCGTAGCGGGATTGGTTGCTAGCGGCACGTCGTATACATCGCAAACGCGCATAAGCATTTGGATGTCGGGCTCGTGAGGGTGCTTGCCGAGTGGGTCGCGGAAGAAGATGATGGCATCAATTTTACCTTCGGCGGCCATCGCGGCGATTTGCGCATCGCCGCCTTTCGGACCGCTCAGTTTTAACTCGACTTCCAATCCGGTCTGCCGGATATAAGACCCAGTGGTGCCCGTGGCAACGAGTTTTGCTTCGTTCAATACGGCAAAATGATCCTTTACAAAAGCCACCATTTCGGGCTTTTTGCCGTCGTGCGCGATAAGCGCGATTGTTTGTTGTTGCATCAGTTGATTTAATTTTCGATTTACATTTTTGATTTCGTTGTTAGAAAACGCCAAGGACTCTTGGGTTGCGAGTCTTCTCTTTCACTCACCAACTGGGCGGCGATTTGGTTGATTAACTCATCGTTTTCACTTACCATACGGTCACCGAGGGCAATCAGCTTCTGGATGTTGCTCGGGCTCGCCGCATCGAGTTCTTCCTGGATGCTATGCAGGTTTTTCGGTTCGATGCGGATGTATTGCTTTTCCTTGCCTGCTGATCGGTACAGTTGCTGTAGGAAAAAATCACTGCTCTCGGCGGCGCCGCTCATCATGATATCAATCAATGCTGGGCCGATCGATATGGCTCGGCTTTTTTTGAAATGTTCATAGTCATAGGCTTTGCGCGAGCGCCCGGTTCCCAAAGAGAGTATCCAGATGTCGTTGATTTTCGTTTGGTTAAATGCCCGTGTCACTTCTACCAACGCACTCATCGATGGGTTAGGGGCAAATACCCCACCATCCAACAGCGGGTAACGGGTGCCGCTCAAGGACCGTATTTCGGCCACACTGAAATAGGTTGGAGCGGCTGAAGTGGCCCGGCATACATCACGTAGGTAAAAGTCGCGCGGGTCGCCGCGGGTAATAGCCGTTTGCTGCCTAAAGAAATGCGTTTTGCGGAGTTCGATATTGTAAGCCGTGACGATACAGGGTTTCAATAGCTGACTCAGTTTGCGTTCACCCAAGTACGATTCGAGCACATGCTCCAATGTCGCACTGGGATAGCGTTCGCTTAAAAGACCGAATTTGGCAATTAACCGACGGAAGAATCCTGCCTTGAAGATATCGGTGCCATGGCTCACATAGATGTCCAACGCCTCTTGTGCCGAATATTTCGGGCGTGATGGATTTTCTTCGTTCGGACATAATAACAAGCATGTCAATATACCACCCGTACTTGTACCAGCAAAGAAATCAAAATGATCGACTATGGCCGCGCCGGGGTCATTGCTGACACGTTGCAACCTTCGCTCCAGCGCAACCAATAACATGCCTGGGATGATGCCGCGGATACCGCCGCCGTCAATCGAAAGGATTTTCTTCATCTCGTCGGTAAAATTAATTTTTTTTTTGAAACCGTGCTGGCGTTGTCGGGAAATTGATGGTTCGGTGTGAAGCGGGCGATAGAAATTTCTAGTTATTAAGATTGAGGTCCTGACTCGATTTTTATACGTATATTTATTTTTCCCAAGCTATTTTGGGAGATTGTAGCATAAAATAAGATAATATGTGGTTGTATTTCTATATAAAATGACATTCTATCAAATTAATAACACAATAATCTACATTTTATTTAATATTTTAATTAAATTGTATTGCTTTTTTAAAAAAATACACATTTTTGCGCTGAAAATTATTGATTGATTATTGAAATAGACGAATGTATGTTAGAAAATGAATTTACAAAATCGAAAAAATCTGTTTTACCGTTTGCGGTGCTTGTTCTCGTGACGTTGTTGGCCTTTTTCTTCCCGGCTTTGCCTAGCGATAGTGGTGCGCAATATGACGGATCGGATGTTGCTTGGATGCTTACTTCGACAGCGCTGGTGCTGATCATGACTCCCGGACTTGCATTCTTCTACGGCGGTATGGTCAAGAAAAAGAATGTGATATCCACTATGTTTCAAAGTTTCATTTGCATGGCCGTGATTGCAGTGATTTGGGTTGTGTTTGGCTTCAGTTTAGTATTTGGTGAATCGGTTGGTGGGATAATCGGCAATCCAGCCACGTACTTCATGTTTGAAGGTGTTGTCGGAGGGCCGAATTGGCCTGGAGCGCCAACCATTCCGTTTGCTTTGTTCGCCATGTATCAGCTGAAATTTGCAATTATAACTCCAGCGCTGATTACTGGTGCCTTTGCCGAGCGGATTAGGTTTAAGTCGTATGTATTATTCCTGGTGTTGTTTTTCGTGTTCATCTATGCGCCATTGGCGCATGCCACTTGGCATCCGGATGGGATACTGGCTAGCATGGGGGTGCTCGACTTCGCGGGAGGCACGGTAGTCCATATGTCTGCAGGGGTTACCGCACTCGCATCCGCGCTTTACCTGAAGCGCGGCAGTGATTCAAGTGGGTCAAACCCAGCCCGAATTACGTACGTAATGCTCGGAACGGGGTTGCTCTGGTTTGGTTGGTTTGGTTTTAACGCAGGTTCTGCATTTGGAGCAAATGGCTTGGCGGCTTCTGCGCTTGCCACTACCAGTACAGCATCTGCGGCGGCGGCGCTGGCATGGATTTTTTTCGATGCGGCGCGCGGGAGAAAGCCGAGTGCAGTAGGCGTGTGCGTAGGTGTAGTGGTAGGGTTGGTTGCTATAACTCCCGCGGCAGGTTTTGTTACGGTGAGCCATTCGTTGATCATCGGCGTGGTGGCTTCGGTAATATGCCGCCTGGTGGTCGAGTGGCGTACGCGTTCGGGCGTTGACGACACGCTAGATGTGTTTCCAAGCCATGGCGTAGGGGGTATGGTGGGGATGGTTCTTACCGGCGTGTTTGCTACCCATACCATCAACGAGGCGGTTGCCGTCGATGGACTACTCTTCGGTGAAACAGGTTTGTTCGTCGCTCATTTGCTCGGTTTGCTCGGTGCGGTAGCATTTACATTTATTATGGCACTGTTGCTATTGAAGATAACCGACGGCATAAGCAAACTCAGAGTTTCGGTTGAAGAGGAGCAATATGGCTTGGATGCAACCCAGCACGGAGAAAGCCTCTAAATGCTTCTAGGCTTGTAGACTGGGTCGACTCGTGTGATTTGAGACATCTCCTGGTCCCACTAGTTCTGACATTCGCGTCACATACGGCGCGAATTTTTTTTGTCTATTGTGATGTTAGGCATGGTTCCTCGCAGTATCTGGCGGGTTGAATGCAGTAGATCTCGGTATAAATAATATAAAATGAAAAAATATGAAGAGATATTGTGTATATTTTATATTGATATTACTATTTTAATATGTTTTTGCGATAATAAATATAAATTTTTACTATTAAAATGAATAAATCATTCATCTTATACTTAAAAAATTGAAAATAAATCACAAAAAATGTTGTTTTGTTGAAATAATTGCACATATTTGTATTGATGATTGTATTATTATTAAGATTTAAAAAATTATTCAACTAAAAATTCACATTTATGGAATTATTTACCGCATTTATTCCGCTATTGTCAGATTTTTCAGGCGTAGATATAGCATCTCCGCTGTTGGCTGTCACAACTCAGGAGGTTGTTAACGTGGGATCTTCGTTAACAGATGCCTTATTGACAGCCAACAACATTTGGATGATGTTGGCGGCGGCTTTGGTATTTATCATGCACTTAGGTTTCGCCAGCGTGGAAGCCGGTTTCACCCAATCGAAAAACACGGTCAACATTTTGTTCAAGAATACCTTGACCCCGGTTATAGGTGTGGTAACCTATGCGCTCGTCGGTTTTGAATTGATGTACCCCGGCGAATTCAATGGTTTTCTAGGATTCAGTATGGAATCATGGAACGTAATCTGGCTGAACCCTGGTAGTGCCGACATTAGCGCAGGCTATGCCGACGGCGGCTACACCTTCTGGACCGATTTCTTTTTCCAAGCCATGTTTGCGGCAACTTGTGCGACCATTGTATCTGGTGCAGTTGCGGAACGGATTAAACTCAGTGCCTATCTTACATTTACCTTGCTTTTTGTAGCTATAGTCTATCCCATTATCGGTAGCTGGAAATGGGGAGGAGGTTTCTTAGACGAACTGGGGTTCGTTGATTTTGCCGGTTCCACATTAGTGCATTCGGTAGGCGGATGGGGTGCTTTGGTAGGTATTTGGCTGTTGGGCCCCCGCATTGGCAAATACGATAATGGAAGATCCAGCGAAATAGCAGGTCACTCAGTGCCCTTAGCTACTATTGGGGTGTTCCTACTTTGGTTGGGTTGGTTTGGATTTAATGGTGGTTCGGTCCTTTCTGCAGATCCCGGGCTTGTGTCGCTTGTACTCACAACGACGGTATTGGGGGCATGCGGTGGTGCAATTGGCGGGCACTTTACGAGTATGATCGCCATGAAGCGCATCGATTTCGGTATGGTATTGAACGGTGTTTTGGCTGGTTTGGTAGGCATCACGGCTAGTGCAGACATCATCACGCCATTAGAGGCATTAATCATCGGTGGCGTAGCTGGTATTTTGGTGGTTTTTTCGGTAATGTTGTTAGACAAACTGAAGCTTGACGATTGCGTCGGCGCAGTATCCGTTCACCTCACCTGTGGTATTTGGGGTACGTTAGCCACCGGAATTTTTGGCGAGGGGGCCTCCTTTATGCCACAACTCTATGGTGTATTGGCGTGTGGTGCAGCTGCTGCCGGCAGTGCATTCGTCATCTTCGGTATTTTGAAGGTTACCATAGGGCTGCGAGTTAAACCCGAAATCGAAAAACACGGTCTCGACAGCGAAGAACACGGCATTCGCGGATATACGATCCTTATGGAAGATTGAACTCGTCCTCTCAGCTACTAAACAATTGTTTTAGAATAATACTATCATAT
>CAZTJY010000131.1:0-10318 GCA_964613725.1 uncultured Parapedobacter sp.
CTCTTGATCTTTACGCAAATGACGCCTTAGATAGGCTGCCGTAATGGAAACATGATCTTTCAATAAGTCATTAACCGTTCCGGTAAACAACACATTTCCACCGTACTTGCCTGCGCCAGGACCAATATCTATCACCCAATCCGCTTGTGCGATCACATCAAGGTTATGTTCTATCACAATTAACGTATTATTATTTTCAACTAAATTATTCATGAAATCCAATAGCTTTTCAGTATCGCTCGGATGTAACCCCGTGCTTGGTTCGTCAAGGACAATGACTTTATTGGAGTGCTTCAGTTCTCTTGTCAATTTAAGGCGTTGTCTTTCCCCTCCCGAAAAACTACCTAACCGCTGCCCCAAGGTAAGATAACCTAATCCCAATTTGAGTAACATATCAAAAGGCTGGTTATATAATTTATCGGGGAAAAAATGAATAGCTTCTTCTATGGTCATATCCATGACGTCTGCAATATTTTTGCCGTTATAATGATACGTTAAGACCTTTGGCTGGAACCCACTGCCGTCGCAAACCTCGCAAGGTTGCTCGATATCGTCCATGAACGCGAGATCAATCTTTTGTACGCCAATTCCCTTACAGTTTTTACAAGCACCCTCACTATTCCTACTGAAAAGTTTATCGGACACGTTGTTCGCCATCGAAAACCGCTTTCTTAGGTCATCCGATAAGTTTAGATATGTAATGAGATTGGAACGTATGCTCATGGCCGATAACGACTGGTCGATCACGGTTGTTTCCTTATAAAATTGAGGCAGTACTTTGTTAATCAATGTACTCTTGCCCGATCCCGCTACGCCTGTAACGACCGTCATGACGTTTTTGGGAATTTTGACATTGACATTTTTGAGGTTGTGGAGATTGGCGTTTTCAATGATCAAATATCCTTTTGCGCTTTTCGGTTCTTTGTTTATAGTCGGTGCCTTTGCGAAGTATAAACCGGTTTTCCCTTTTGATATTTTTAACCCATCAAAGCTTCCTTCGTAAACAATTTCACCGCCTTTTTTTCCCGACTGTGGCCCCATATCAATAATCCAATCGGCAATTTTAATCAAATCGGGGTCGTGTTCAACAATTAATACAGTGTTTCCTTTATCCCTTATCTGTTGGATGATGGAAGAAATATTTTGTAAATCCTTTGGATGAAGTCCGATACTCGGCTCATCAAAGATATAGAGTAAATCTGTTAGGTTGTTCCCGAGGCTCCTTACCATTTTAATCCGTTGACTTTCTCCACCCGACAGCGTATCTGTTCTTCTGTCTAACGTAAGATATTGTAATCCGATGTTTACGATGTTTTGAAGTTTCTTTTTGAGTTCAGCAAGGATTACATCGTAAGTTTCGGATTGCAGCGAACTAACAAAGTCCAAAAGTTCTTCTATTGAGAGAGCTGTGCAATCAGCGATACTTTTACCGTTTATTTTACAGGACAAAATTCTTTCACTCAATCTTTTTCCATTACATGCCGGACAGCGCTTTGTTGCGATGATATTTTTTAAAGCATCTTTACGAATATTGTTCTCCTTTGATTGCTTCTTTAGAAATGCTTTCTCAATTCGAGGGATTATACCCTCATATTTTACCGTCTTTCCCCAGTCTTTATCGGGGTTCTTTGGTTTGTGTTCTGGAGCATTCAAAAGCAAATCCCATTCATCGGTGGTATAATCTCCTAACTTTTTATCATTGTCAAAGTAGCCGGACATCGTATATCTCAATAAACGGTAACCACCGGATTGGAAAGTCGGAAACCTAATTGCGCCCTCATTCAAAGACCGCTGTTTGTCGATCAAGTTGTCTACTTTAACCGTTTGTACAAAACCAAGCCCCTCGCATTCCTTGCACATTCCCGAAGGATTATTGAACGAAAATGCATTAGAATATCCCACGAATGGCTTCCCCACCCGGGAAAAAAGCAATCTTAATGAAGTATACACATCGGTTACAGTTCCAACGGTTGACCTTGCATTTCCGCCTAATCTTTTTTGATTTATAATAACTGGAACATTCAGGTTATCGATTTTATCCACATCGGCCACGCCTATGTGTTGCAAACGGTTTCTGACAAAACTACGTTGAGTTTCGTTAAACTGCCGCTGCGCCTCAGCTCCTATTGTTTCAAAAACTAAAGACGATTTTCCCGAACCGGAAACACCAGTAAATACGGTAATCTGATTTTTTGGTAGCTGTACAGAAATATTCTTTAGATTATTTTGTCTCGCATTCGTTATGATAATATCAGCCATACTAATTAACTTTGGTAATATTTAACTAAGTTAACTAATTTGGAGAAATGAACAAAAACGAACAAAAATTCTATGAAGTGTTTACGGAGTTGCAGTGTTTTATATTGGCTAACATGAACAAGGGAACGGTTAACGGGGTCACCGCTACCCACTACAATATTATTGAATATATTTATCGACACGATAAATGTACGGGAAAACAGGTAGCCAAAGCGTTTAACATCAGTCCTCCTGCAATTTCAAGACAACTTAAATTTCTTATTGAAAATAATCTAATTGAACAGGAGCAGTCTTCATTAGACCGTAGAATATTCAATTTAAGTGCAACGGATAATGGAAAATTTGTTGTTGATAATTCCGAAAATTTTAGAGAACTCGTTACACGAAAAATCTCTAAATCCCTGACAAAAAATGAATTGGAAAGCCTAACGTCTCTTTTGAGCAAAGTTATGAACGAGATAGCAGAAAATCAAACTTAGTAAAAACGCAATCTTTGATAGTTAGATCTAAGCAACAGCCGCCATTAGTTGTTGCCATAGCTGCGCCAAGGCATTCATTTTTTGCCGATCAATTCGGGATACGCGTGTATAACCCGATCTATTTCGGCGAGTTGCCCATCAGATAGTTTTTCTTCTTTGCTCAAACACCACACACCTTCCAGAAGCCCAGCTCGGCGCAGCACTTCATGGATGCCGGCAATACTGCCTTTAAAGTGGTGCTTGGCGTCGAATAGCGCTGCGTTCATATCGGTTACCTTGCCGCCGATTTCCAGTATAGCTGCTACCCCCTTATAATCCGCAGCGATGCAGTGCTTGATTTGCCTGAACAGTGCAACAGCCGATTCCGTCCAAACGGCCCAGTGCCCAAGCAATCCACCAACGAAATATTTGGTCACTGGCTGTCCGTTAACGTCAAAACGGTAAGGAGTCAGCAAATCAACCACAATATTGTCATCGTTTCCGGTGTATAGTGCAATTTCGTCCCTTCGAGACGAATTACAAACGGCACGGACGACATCCAGTGTTTGGTACCGGTTAAATGCCGCTACCTTGACTGCCTCCACGTTTGGAATCTCCGCGAATTCACGCCAAAACGCGTAGCTAAGCACACGGCCGCCTACCGCTGGCTGGAGGTAGAACCCGAAGACCGGTATGATTGCCGCTACCGCACGGGTACGTTCCAGTAAGTCATCCTCGGATAAATGCTGCAGCCCGCCCATGCTCAACAGCCCCAGGTGGTAACCGTGTTTTAGCGCTACTTCCGCTTCACGACAGGCTTGGTCCGTAGGTCCGCAAATCCCGGCAACCTGTATAAACGGCCGCTGCAACTCCGCCGCACGAATTTCTTCAGATGCCAGCCGAAGTACAGGCTCGTAAAGGTCGATCCCTGGTTGTCGGATCTCGAATTGTGTCGTATGCACGCCGACAGCCACGCCGCCTGCACCGGCTTCGATGTAGTATCGGCTAAGACGCCTTTGCCGGTCTTCGTCCAAGCGAAGGGATGCATGTAATGCCAGCGGATGAGCCGGTATAACGGTACCAGCGTGCAGCAAGTCTCGAATCGGTTTTGGTAACATGGCTTGTCGATTAAAATTTTCCTTCACGCTCCTGAAAATGAGTAGGTTTATCCAATGTGTGCCCACCCTCTTGTACCCACCTAGCAATCAATTCAATCATTTGCTTCAGGCTAATGTTAGGGTAACCGAACAGTCGGAACGCTTCTGAAGCATTACTCAATAGTGCTGACGACTGTTCTTCGTCAACAAAAATCGGTGATTTGCCAAACAGCTTGCCGAACTCGTGCGCCGCCCACCTGACGGAAACGGTTTCCGGTCCGGTGATATTGAGTATTTTGGCCGGATACCGGCAATGCCGCAGGCTTCTCAGCGCCATCTCATTGGCGTCATGTTGCCATATCACATTCACGTGGCCCATGGCTAACGACACCTCCCGGCCCGAAAATACGGATTTGGCAATTTCGAGTAAAACCCCGTATGATACGTCATTCGCATAGTTTAATCGATAAACCAGTGTTGGGGTTTGATGCAGCCCGCCATAGTATTGAAATAGGCGTTCCCGTCCGAGGCACGATTGTGCATATTCGCCCACGGGCGCCGGTGGCGTTTCTTCGGTAGCCCCACTCTCAGCGACGGCGGTAAGCGGATAGACGTTGCCCGTGGAAAACACGACGATGTTAGATGATTTGAATTGCTGAGCAACCCTACCCGGTAGGTAACTGTTCATCGCCCAGGTAATCCCCTCATTGCCGGTAGTGCCAAATTTGGTACCCGCAAGGTAGAGTACATGTGCTACGGCAGGCAACCGCTGCAAGTCGCTGTCATCCAATAGATCGGCTTGGATAGTAGTTACACCAGCGGTTTCCAGTGTCCTTGAAAGACCCGGCTCCGAAAAGCGGGATACGGCTATTACCTTTTTCGATAGGCCGGCCAAATCCATCGCCCGTTTGGCTAAAAGGGCCAGCGAAGGTCCCATTTTCCCACCGGCACCCAAAATCAATATATCGTCATTCAAGGCTGCAACATCAGCGATCAGTGCTTCCGATGGGCGAAGGTAGGCTTGGTATAATGCAGTTGTCGTATTGGTCAGCATGTATTGTATATGTGTATATGGTTCATACTAAAATCAAAGACCGTATGCCTGCTACGGCAAGGAAAATAAGCAAGAGGAGCCCCAATGCGCCGCACAAATTGGCAAAAAGTGAATTAACGGAGCCGCCCATAATCCGTTTATCCCGCGCAATCATAAACATGGCCACCCCAATGACGGGTACGATGAATACCGTGACACCTTGCGCGAAAACGATCAATTGTAACGGGACCCTACCGAAAAGAATCGACACCATTGCGCCGGTAAGCATCACCATGCCAATGCAAACACGAACTGCACGCGAACTGAAATGGTGACCATAGCCCAAGGCATCGGCTAGTAAGGTGCCGCCCACCGTGGCATTACCCACCAGTGAAGAAAATGAAGCGGCAAACAAACCAACAAGGAATATAACAGCAGCCCGTTGACCAAAAAGTGGTTCCAAGGCTTTGCCCATGTCTGATGCCGTTTGAATAGCAATGCCTGCCGGATGCAGGATACTGGCTGCGCATACCATTACCGTCATGCTCATGAACCCCAAAATCAACATACCAGCAATGCTTTTATCTTTGGCAGCTGTCTGATCGGTAGGGCGGCTGACCCGGCGATTTTCCTGGACCAGATAGGACTGGTAGAAGGCGCCAACAATGGAAAAGCACGACGCGATAAAGGCAATGACGAGTACCTCCGACCCTTTCGGCAGTGATGGGCGGAAACCCATAGCAGCCGTACGCCAATCTGGTGTTGCCAAAAATAGCGTGGCTACGAAAGCGAGCAACATGACAATAACCATTACCGTCATAAAAATCTCCAACAATTTGTAAAATGACCTGAAGAAAAGCAATCCTGCGGCAAATAGACTGAACAATATAATAGCTATCCGTGGCGATATCCCAGTTAATTCGCTCAGCGAAATACCCGTACCTGCGGCGTTACCTGCCTGAAAAGAAGCGGTTACCAAAAAGATACAACAACCAATCGTGACGGCTATCGCTTTCCCCCATCGCTGCTTGATGGTCGATAGCAGCGATTGTTGGGTAGCTAAACCAATACGAGCGGCCATCGTCGTATAGGTAATCATAAAGAAAATCGCAACAATCACAATCCATAAAAGAGCATATTTATAATCCGCTCCCAACTGGGAGGTGATGGTCATTTTACTTGGTCCAAAGACCAGCGCCGCGGTGATGATGCCGGGTCCGATCGCATGAAACCAACTTTTCATCCGGCCGATTTTTTTGTTCATCCTTTCGTTGCCCTCCCCAATCGGTGGCCTTTTACGGCATAATAAAAAATCACCAAGTAACAGGGCAACATAATCAGATAGGCCTGCTGCGAAGCATCTGCCGTAGCCATAACCTTGGCTACCCCCGCCGAAACGAACTGCCGCACCTGATGATCAATAATTGCCCCGTAAATAAGAGGAATGATGGCCCCTCCAGAAATACCCATGATCAGTAAGGACGAGGCGGCCTTGGTATAACGGCCCAAGCCGGCAAGGGTCAGTGGCCAGATGGCCGGCCACATAAGCGAGTTTGCCAAGCCCAGCAAGGCCACAGATCCAACGGACACGTAGCCATCGGTAAACACTGCGCTGATGGTCAGGGCAAGCCCTAATATGGCACTTACTTTTAGCACATTTTGCTGGCTGATGTATCGAGGTACCGCAAAGGTACCGATGATATACCCGATGACCATGGCAACCAATGTACCCGTCGTAAAGAGTTTTGCTGTAGCAAAGGGGATACCCTGCGAAAGCCCATAACTGATGATCGTATCGCCCGCCATCACCTCAACCCCCACATATAAGAAGAGCGTGAAAACACCTAAGATCACATGTGGAAACTGGAACACACTTTTCTTGCCAATCGCCTGAACGGCCGAGTGGTCATCTTCAGCGTTCGTATCGATTTCAGGAAGGCCGGATTTAAATATAAGATAGGCCAGCACCAACAACACCACAATTATGGCGATATAGGGCGGTATGACGCGCATGGCCATTTCGTCGAGTGCGGCAGCTTTCGCCGAAGCCGAAAGCGAATTGATGCGCGCCAGCAAGTGATCGGTGTCGTCTAATTTTAAAAACAATCCGAGCATAATCGGTGCCAGGGCTCCTGCCAGTTTATTGCAGATACCCATGATGCTCATGCGTTTTACCGCGGATTCGATCGGGCCAACAATGGTAATGTAAGGATTGGATGCGGTCTGCAGGATGGCCAACCCGCTACCCATGATAAATAAGCCTGTCAAAAAGAGGAAATACGTGCGGCTGAATGCTGCAGGAATAAACAGCAAAGCGCCGAATGCCATGATGAGCAGCCCAACGCCCATGCCATTTTTGAAACCAAAGCGACGGAGTGTAGCGGTCGATAGTGGCGCCATGACCAGATACGCCATATAAAACGCAAACGTGACAAAATACGATTGGAATTTATTCAGCTCGCACGCAATCTCGAGGTAAGGGATAAGTACCGAATTAAGCCAAGTAACGAAGCCAAATATAAAAAACAAGGCACCAATGATCGCTATGGGGCTGATGTTACTTTTATGTTTTACGATGGGATTTTCCAATATAAACAAAATTTAGTAATGAAATTGAACTGCGCTGCTTTAAATGGTAATCCGTTCGCAGTTTTTTAAAAACTGCTCATCTGCGTCTGCTCCCAAGCCTGGTTCATCATTGATATCCAGTGAAAAATCGACATATTGAACACCACCAACCACAGGATCAACTAAATGACCAAGGAGGCAAGAGTCCATATCATAGTACACCATACCCGGGCAAGCATAAATAAGATGTAGGCTCGCGCTAAGCGCAATGCGACTCTCTAACATCCCGCCCATCATACATGGGATACCTGCATGCTGTGCCACATGATGTAATTGCAGGGCCTCGTGTATTCCACCTGACTTGGCTAACTTGATATTGATGGCATCGCAAGCTCCTGCTTCGATGAGACGCCGGGCATCATGGTGATCATAACAGCTTTCATCTGCCATGATTTTAACCTGCGAATGGCTTCTGAGTTTCGGTAGAAGATGATCATCCCAACTGCGCATTGGTTGTTCACAAAATTCAATATTCAGTTCTCGCGTAGCTTGTAGTATATGCAATGCGTCTGTATAATTCCAGCCTTGATTGGCATCTACGCGAATTTGAATATCCGGGCCGACCACCTGGCGTATTTTGGTTAACCGCTTGAGATCAGATAGCACATCGTTCCCCAGTTTAATCTTAAGTATCGTTGCTCCTTGCGCTACAAACATCATCGCTCGCTCAGCCATTTCATCCACCGTAGCGATTCCCACGGTAACGTCGGTAACAACTTGCTTTTTTTCACCCCCCAGAAACTGCCATAGCGGTTGCCGGGCAGCTTTGGCAGCTAAATCATACAGACACATATCAAAAGCACTCTTAATGGTACCGTTACCATCAACAAAACGGTGTAGCTCGTGCATGCGCGATTCGATATCCATCGGATTTCGTCCTTTCCAAAGCCGGGCGAATTCCCTAGCTAAAACCAAGCAAGTATCCTGTGTTTCTCCGACGATCATTGGAAATGCAGAGCACTCCCCGACTCCATATAGGTTTTCATCCGTATGAACTCGGATAAATACATTTTGGGCGTGAAGCATGGTGCCTGTTGCGATTGCAAAAGGCACCATGGGAATGCTAAACCGATAGATATCGATATGGGATATAGTCATGAAAAAGTGTTAGTTAGGCGGAAACATTCCTTGATTCGGATGCGTATAAGGGAGTCCAGGCTTTTTATCCCACCATACCTTGCTAAGGAATGTGTCGCCGCCGGGAAGCTGATCGATCGCCTGACGAAGATTTTCCTCATTTTTCCCGAACTCGTCGATCGGATACGTCATTCGACGAGGTATCTGCCCATTGGTAGCCCCTTTCATGCTTCCAGTCCACATGGCTGGATATCCGGTCCGGCGCCATTCGGCCCATGCTTCCGTGGCATTGGGGTAAATCGCGATGTATTTTTGTAAAATAATTTTCTTCAGTTGTTCTTCCTCGTCGCCGGCTAAAATCACTAACGGTTTGGCCAAATAAGCGGCAGCTTCATCTGCAATGCCCACCTGTGCCATGGATTGTTGAATACCTTGCTGGTACATCTGCTGCGCATTTTCGGACGATAAGCCGACCAGCGCGGCCTCGGCACGCAGAAAATATACTTCGGCGCTGTTCATGACCACGATATCCGCGACGTCGCCCGTCAGCAGCGGTCCGATTTCGGCCGTATTCGCGCGATTGTAATACCCTCGTTCTTCCTCGCCTTCCAATTGGATCGGCCGACCTTTATAGCCGCTCACGCCATCGGTAGCAGCAACTGCGTAGATCGGTAATCGCGGATCGTCCCGCTCAATCATCACTTCGGAGATGGCAAACCCGAACCGGATGGGGTTAGACCCGGAGATGCGACTGGTGTATACGGGGTTTACGTTGCCTGCAGGCGTGGAGCCACCCGGCGGCAAGGTGGTTAGCAACGCGTTGTGGGAATTATCTTCCAATAAGGGGGCTGACAACACTTCCTGAATGTGCTGGCCTGCCAATGCGGCATCGGCATAACGGATGCGCATCGCCATGCGCAGGCGCAATGAATTGGCAAACCTCCGCCACAATTCCGGATCACCTTGATAGATGAGGTCCGCATTGCCGAACGAAATCTGATCAGCCGACGTACTTAACTGCTGGGCGGCTTCCTTCAACTCATTCAATAGATGGGTATAAATCGAAGCCTGCGATTCGTAAACCGGTTGGTTAATCACGTTGGCGGGATCTTTCGCCGCTTCACTGTACGGGATATCGCCATAAGCGTCGGTCATACGCTGATAGAGAAACGCATTCCAGATCCGGGCGATGGCTACTTGATTGCTTTTCCGTGGTTCTGGAGATACCAGCCGGATCAGCTCGTTCAGGTTGACGATAAACCGATTGTAGTAATTGAATGGATTCGAACAATTGCAGGGGAGAAAGATGTCGCCTGTTTCTTCGTAGGCCATATAACCGGCATATTCCCGGATGGACCACGGCGTGCTGGGGCCGAAATATTCAAAAACAGAGTGCTTCAATGACCACGTGAGCAGCATATCCGGGTTAATATTTTCCTCTTTTACCATCGCGGGATTCGTATTGATCTCCTCGAAATTTTGGGTGCACGAACCGCATAATAAAGCGATCAGTGCGAGCTGTGCATATATCTTTTTCATGTTTAACAAAATCATGTGATAAATTATAAAGCGAACGAAAGATTGAAGCCAAACGTCCTGGTTGTGGGCATTGCTGCTACCTCATACCCCTGCGCTGCTGCCGTGGGCGCAAAAGCAGTTTCTGGTGTTATGCCCATTTCTTTCATTAAGGGATCTCTTTTCAGATAAAACAAATTCCTTCCGACCACCGACAGCTTAATATGCTGAAAGGGCGTACTTTTCAAAAA
>CAZTJY010000132.1:0-10093 GCA_964613725.1 uncultured Parapedobacter sp.
GTCATCGGTCAAGGGACTCCCACATCATTCATGAATATCGTGTTCGTAATCAAAGGCGAGGAATAAATGAAGCGATTGACGAACATAAGATTACAAACCAAATCATTTGCCTTGCGGGCGCTTTACAAAGGGGCCTTGCTGGCTGTGGCAAGCTTGTTTGCTTGCCACACCAGCAAGGCCCAATTCACCATTGTCGATGACCTCAGAGGGAGTAATTACCCGCATATCAAAGTAGGGGGAGGGGATATTGAAGCACAGGGAGAAGCTTATTTCACATCCGGCATCGACGACCCAGTGGGTAGCGGCTGGCTACGGTTAACTAAAGATTGGACCAGCCAACGGGGATTTGCATACATCGACCGATCTTTCCCCTCGGGTATGGGTGTACTGATTGATTTTGAGTATAAAATGTGGAGGAGTCAGAGTGATGGTTCATATTATGGAGCGGACGGCTTAAGTGTGTTTCTTTTTGACGCAACGACAGACTTTCGTTTAGGAGGATACGGTGGGTCGCTTGGTTACGCACCGAATACCATAGGAGGTGTTCCAGAAGGGTTAGCGGGAGGTTACGTTGGCGTAGGGCTCGACGCTTACGGCAATTTTTCAAATGCAGATGAAGGCCGTAACGGCGGCGAGGGTGTGCAACCCAATGCCGTTGTTCTTCGAGGACCTACTACCAATGACGCCAACACGACGAATGAGTTCCTTGATTATGCGCCGATAGGCAATAGAGGTGGCGGAGTTGGAGCAATACGCCAACGTAATGAAGTCGATTACAATATAACTACCTCTACGCGTCCTACAGGTGATGAATTTTACCGTCGAGTCCAGATTACCATCATGGATGTAGAAAACGAGGGCGGAGATGTTAGGTATGAAATCACTGTTCGCTGGAGCAGAACTCCCGGTGGAACTTTTGAAGAATTGATTACCTACGTTACTGAAGATCCGCCCCCACCGACAATGAAAGTGGGCTTCGCAGCCTCTACCGGAAGCGGGTTCAACTATCATGAAATCCGTAACATCTTGGTAACCACATTAGGAAACTTACGAACCGTAAAATTGGCGGACAAAGATTTCCTAATTCCAACAAATGCAAATCCAGGGGCAGATGAAGATCAAGTCACTTATACCATTGAAGTGGTCAATGACACAAACGCCCCTATTGAGGATATCATTTTAAAGGATACCATCAAGGATGCCTACGGCAATGTACTGACGGGAGGGCCAGGAGGAACTTTTGAGATTACAGATATTACGCCAATTGATGAACCCGATGTTTGGATCACGACACCATCGGTCCAGCAAGCGGCAACCAACATCATTGAAGGAACGGCTTCCGTTTTCGCTAACAAGACGGGAAGAATTCGGGTAACTGGCGTACTGCGCCAAACGCCTCCGGGCAATCATGTTGTCAATACCGTGAGCCTGCAAGTACCCGAAGGAACAGACCAAGATTTACTCAACAACACATCTTCTGTACATACACCCGTATACGCCGACGGCGTAGACCTCATTCTCGGCAACATCATCCCGGATGGAACGTGCATAGACTATGTCAATGGCAATACATTTACTGTGCAGGTGTCAAACCTCGGCACCGATGATGTCAATGTGAATGAAGAGGAAAATTATATTACCGTTATTGTCACCCATCCCGATGGTATCACACTTACACCGGGCGATCACGGCGGTTGGGAAGTTGTGAGCAGTGATGCCACGACCCATGAATTTTTGCTCAGCGACCCCTCGGAGCCAACGTTGAAGAGAGGCTTCACCCACCCCGATGCCATCCAATTCCGCTTAACCCCCCAGCCAACGAAAATACCTACACTGGCCGACTATACCGTAACCGCCGAGGTGTCGCAGGCGAATGATGACCAACATGACAACGATGGAAATAACACCAGCACGGCATCGGTGCAAAATTGTGCCGTCACCTCCAACCCGATGATTCAACAACGCATGAAGTGGTATTAGCAAATGCAACCGCCAATGAAGCAGCGAGCAAAAATATCAGTGACGAAAGCGATAGCCCCTATGCTATGGCTCTTGGTCTCATCGTTGGCTGTTCCATACTTCTCACTCGCCCAAACGGGCGCAGGAAGTGCCACCGCCGATAATTCCAAAGTAATCATCGCGCCCGAAACGATGGAATTAAGGTTTTCAGAAACGACTTACTTCGGTCCAAACGCCCATTGGGAAATCAACGGCACCCTCGAGATCTGGAGCCGTAACATCTGGATCGCGCCTACGGCGCGGTTTTCAGGCACGGGAAAAATCATTATTCACGACCCCGGTACCAATCCGTTCTATGAAGATATGCCGGCCGGGCCAACGCAAATCGATGGCAATAATGGCCTTCCCATCGATGTCGCCATGGAACTGCGCAATCCCCATAACCTCCTGCTAAACGACATCGATGATCCGGGATACCATACATCAATGCCGGGAAGCAGGCCGCAAGCGGCAGCCCTTCACCTCAACAATCGCTTTGAGTTTGCGGTCGACAACGGCGATATTCTGCTCAACGGCCACGACCTGCTTGTCGGTGCAGAAGGCAGCTTCCATGGCTACAATCGCGACCGCATGATCGTAACCGGCAATAACATCGCTTCACATGTCGTGAAGACCTATAGCACCTCCGTCCCATTCACATTTCCCGTGGGCATAGCCGAAAGCGACTACACGCCGGCTACCTTATCGCCTGCCGTCGCGACGACGCTCCATGTCGGCGTCCAGGATTACCAGGCATCAAACACGTTGCTCACTACACCCCAAAAGGAGGCGGGTATAGACCGCATGTGGCATATCTACGCTAATGAAGCCGTATATACGGCCTATACGCTACAGCACAACAGCGTCACCAACGGCAGCGCTTATGTAGATGAGCGGGCACAGGTGATGCAATATGCGGGCAGTGGCAACTGGCTGGGGGGCAATACCCAGCGAATCGCGCAAGGTGTCCATGCACGTGACTGGGTAACGGCGACAACCGGAACCGGTGATGGCAGCTGGCTTACGAAATTGATTACGGGGAATCGCGGCCCGGATGCCATGGATGACGAAACCGAGGGGCCTTCCGGCCGACGGCTTACTGTAGTGGTGCTCGAAAATGACTTGCCTGGTCATAGCCCTATTGTAGTGAACCGCGTGCGTGTGGTGGTGCAGCCGAAGAATGGAACGGTTTCCGTCAACGCCGATGGCAGTGTCACATACGTCTCCACTACCGGCTATATCGGCGATGATTCGTTTGTCTATGGAGTCACCGATGAGAACGGACTGGCGGATTTCGCAACGGTCCGGATCACCGTTAGACAAGCCGAACTGCTCATCCCCAATGCGGTCACACCCAATAGTGACGGCAAGAACGACCTGTTCGTCATCCAAGGGCTTGAAAATTACGACAGTGGCGACCTCACCATATTCAACCGCTGGGGCAATGAGGTGTATCGCAGCCGCAACTATAAACAGAACTGGGACGCGGCGGGTGTGAGCGAAGGGACTTACTATTATCGGTTGGTCCTGATAAAAGGTGGTGTAGAAACCATCCATAAGGGATGGGTGCTTGTTAAACGATAAAAGCGAAGAATTATCGCCATGAAAACGACAATCAAAAGTCTTGCTATGCTGCTCTGTTGGAGCGTAATGCCTCATGCCCATGGCCAGCAGAACGTCCAGTTCACACAGTATATATTTAATTCAATGAGCGTAAACCCGGCCTATGCGGGATACAAAGAGGAATTGTTTGCCCAGCTCGGCCTGAGGAGCCAATGGATAGACTTGGAAGGGGCGCCACAAACAGGATCGTTATCCATAGACGGGTTGCTCGACCTCCATGGCGACCGGCGCCACGGTGCGGGCGTGCAAATCATGGCTGACCAGCTTGGACCCCAGACGGCCACCTCTGCCTACCTTAATTATGCTTACCGCCTTCGCCTCGATCGCGAAGATACACAGCGGCTGAGCTTCGGCATAGGTGCGGGTGTCACGCAATACAGCCTAGATGGCACCATGATTCAGGTGTTGGACGAAGGCGACCAGTCCCTTCCTACAGGAAAAATCAGCACATTCCTGCCAGACGTCCGATTCGGCGTCTACTACCATAACGCCAAATGGTATGTTGGAGTCTCCATGATGGATTTACTGTCGCACGGATCAGCTGATAACCCTTTTCGCTGGGATAATACCACTACCGATCATATCCGGCGGAAACGGCACCTGTACGTAATTGCGGGTATGCTGATGGAATTGAATGAAGGCGTGTTGCTCCGTCCAAGCATATTGTATAAAGACGATTTCACCGGCCCCCCAAGCCTCGACGTGAGTGCCATGGCTATTTTTGCCGATCGCTTGTGGGTTGGAGGCGGCGTGCGGACGGGTGTCTCTGCGTTTCGGAGGGACTATCAACGGCTTACGGGAAATCGATTGGCCGGCCTTAATTCGGTAGCTGCGATCATGCAGGTTTTTGTAACCGAACGGCTTCGCATCGGGTATTCCTACGACTATATGCTGAGCCGCCTCAACGGACTGCAAAACGGGTCGCATGAGGTAACGATCGGTGTCACACTGGGTCGGCCACTTGATCGGGTGAGATGTTACTTTTAGTTCTTTTCCTTAAAGAGCAGATAGCCAGAGACACTTATACCGCGGCTCGACACCCCAGGGGTGGAGCGAAAGTCGCCATTCATTTGCTCCAGCAACAATACAACCATAAATCGGGAGCTTTCCCGTTCGATTTTCATCTTTTCCTGAGGGTATAAAAAGCCGCTCCCGTCATTTTGCATCGGCTTAAGCTTTTTTTCTTTATAAGCTTGGAGGATTTCGGCGACCAGCGGCTCCAAATCAAATAGGATGGTGCTGTCGTTTTCTAGGTCTACCCGAACGGCCAATAAACTTTCGCGCCCTATGGATATGCGTACATTGTTCGCACCAAGGGTTATCTTAGCGGAGTCAGCGCCATAAGGTTCAACTCGATAAGCATAATCATATCCTTGTATCGGTATGACACCTTCACCACCTCGGTGAATCGAGAGATACTGACCGTCGGTCACGACACCCGGTGGTACATCCAAAAGGGCGAAGATCGTGTCGCGCTTCAACCACTTAATCTGGTATGGTGGCAATCCGGGGTTGGTCGTTGCAATTTCCCGGTCCAGACGATCCAGATCCGTTTCGGTAAACGCCTGCATCGATTGCAGCCCGTGCGCCTCCAACAGATACGTAATGATATTTTGGCGTTCGTCCGTGCCTTCAACGGGTGCGTCAAGCAATTGTGCCAGCCGACGCTGTTGCGAATGGCGCGAGATGTCCGAAGCACTGTGCGGCCCGAAGGTGCTCGCCAAGGCCAGAAAGGTTAGGCTAGCTGGGATGAACCGGATGTCATCTTTAAGAAAGCCAAGCGAATAGATTGTATTAACGGTGAGCCAAAGGGCCAATACCATCAGGATATAGCGCTCCTCCGTAAATCCATAATGGCATATGCGTTGGTACACCGCCAGTGCCAACAAGGCGATGAGCGGCACCATAGTAAGGTAGAACGACTTGGAAAAGAGTCTGACCCAACGATTCCCTGCGACGTTCCTTATGGGCCATACAAGTAATAACGAGAGCATGCCAAACACGGCATAGCCCAGTATGAGGGTAGCCACTACCCCTCTCGGCATCTCCCATACGAGCAATATCTTCGCTTCATACACCAGCAAAATGGCCAGGTATATGGTCATCAGCGGGATGAGGACGTATTGTGTAAAAATCTTAAGCCCCTTAGGGTATCGCTCAGCTGTTGCGGGAGCTTCGAACACCGAGGGCACCCCAGCGAGGAAAAACAGCGTATTGAAGCCTATAGCTATCAGAATAAAAAGCTGGCCGTAGGTTTCTGAACTCAAGTCGAGGGCAAAAAGTTCTTCAACACCGAACAAGGCAACTGCAAGCCCCGCAAAGAGCGAAACAGCATAGAGGAGGGCGGTGAGAAATCGCAGGAAAAGCACTTTGTTAAAATGCCAGAAATCGCTATTGCTGCGCCGATGGATATACGGAGCGAACGCCACCAATTGATGGAAACCAAAGATAAACAGCCCCAAGCGTACGACATCGGTGCGGTACAGGGCGGGTTCGAGTAAGGCGTACAGCAGACCGCATATGAGCACCGCACCCGCCCGAATAACCCATTTGTAGCTGCCCGTCAACGCCCTAGACTCTGCGTACAGGTCGGCAGCGAGTCCCAGTGTGAGTCCCAGATTGCAGGTAGCCAGCAACTGCCAAAGCTTATGTTCCAACATCGAATCTAACGACGGTTCGCCCATCAGGAACCAGGCCAATGCCGTGGCGAAAACCACCAAGATAAACAGCGTGGGGAAGCGTTTGAAGAGAGCAATAGTGTTTTTCGAGATGCTGGCAAGGGAGGGAAATCTCATGCGCGTGGATTTATGAATCCGTTTATAGCCCATAAAGTTAAACATAAACCGGTAAATATTTTTACCTTGATAAGAAATTACCGTGCAACATTTGTGGGAAATCCGCGACTTAACAATGAATCACGAAAGGGAGATCACTTGCAACCTACGGATAAAAAGGAGGAAATCGAATTAGTTGCCTTGTGCCATCAGGGACACGATACGGGTTTTACCGCTTTGTATAATAAATATGCCCGGCCCGTTTACAACGCCATCTGCCGTATCATATCGCATACGGGCGAGGCCGAGGATATCTTACAGGAGTCGTTCTACCATGCGTTTTCCGATATCCACCGGTTGCAGAACGCCGCGAGTTTCGGTTCCTGGGTTCATCGGATCGCTCTGAACCGGTCCATTACCCATTTGCGGAAAAGGAAGATTGTTTTTTCCGATAACGGCGGACTCGAAGTCGCCGACGAAGAAGGCTACGATTTGGAGGCAGACAACCTATTTGACTGCCGGGTGGAGGATGTGAAACAAGCCATTGAGCAATTGCCGCAAGGGTACAAGACCATATTGAACCTGTATCTCTTTGAAGATATCCCCCAGGAGGAGATCGCCGGAATGCTGGGCATTTCGCATAGTACGGTGCGCACGCAATATCACCGTGCCAAGAAAAAAGTAATTCAGTCACTGAAAGATAGGACGTTATCATGAATGACCCACTAAAGAAATTTGTAAAACAGCACCGCGAGGCTTTCGATCAGTTGGAGCCGCCCACGGGTGTGCTCCAGCGCTTGCAGACCCAGCTTCAGGCGGAGTCCGCGAGGCCGGAACCCGCAACGAAGCACCGTATATCGTGGGGGCACCGACGTACCACTTGGTTGGTTGCGGCATCGCTTTTGATTGGGCTGGTCTGTGCATACCTGCTTTTCGATGGCGGCCGGATACCGAGCCACAACGAACCCCAAATCGTGCATCAACCGGTTGAGCGGGCACCGCTTATTGCGGAGACCCCGGTTACAGCGCAAGCAGAGTTACCGGTCGAGCTGCCCGCAGCGGAACCACAGCCGCAAGAAGCCCGCCATACGGTAGTCCACCGCGAACCGGCTCCGGCGCCACTTGCTGTTCGGCTGGCCGATAGTACCTCGGCGAGCACGCGGCTGGCCGCCATCTTGGAAATCGAGCAATCGGGGCGCATCGATGGCCACCTGCTAGCTATGCTTTCGGAAACCATGAATCGCGACGGTAACACGAACGTGCGCCTGGCGGCCCTCGATGTGCTTAGCCGCCACATCGATGACCCGCAGGTGGCAGACCTGTTGGCTACAGCCCTCACCGGCCAGGATGACCCACTCGTGCAATTGGGCATTGTGCGGATTGCCGCACAGCTAGATCACGTGGGAATTGACGAGGCGCTGTTCGCGGTAGCACGCAGTCCGTATACATTCGAGGCGGTGAAAGATGAAGCCTACGCCGTATTGTTATACCAAGAGAAACTTTAAGCATACATATAAAAACATTAAAAACGAATACAATGAATAAGCAGACAATCACCATGGCACTCCTTTTGGCCCTTTGCCTTCCAGCATGGGCGCAAAAGCAATACAAGGTTGACAAACCTTCCGGCAAACTTTACCTTAACCTCAACGGCGCCCGTATCGAAGGTTATGCCGGGAACGAAATCGTGTTCAGCAACCAAGGCGCTCCTGAAGAGGAGGATGAACGGGCCAAAGGGCTACAAGCCTTGAGCAGCTCGGGGTTCACTGACAACACCGGCCTGGGCATCAGCGTGACCAAAAAAGGGGGCGATATCGAAGTGAACCCCGTGGGTAACAGCAGTCGGGGCGACGTCATGTACATCCGGGTACCTAACACGGTAGGTATTGTTTTCAACAACAATAAGTCCATCTTCGCAGACACGTTGTTGATACAGGATATGAAGGGTGAACTGGAAGTCTCATCTTCATACAATGCCATTATTTTGGAAAACAACAGCGGCCCCATGAACATCAAGAATGTTTATAAAAATGTCGACGCCACTTTCGCCAATGACATCAAAGGCCCCATATCCATCATCTCGGTGTATGGCCATGTCGATGTGGCCATGCCAACTTCAACGAAAGCCAACCTCAGCATGGGCACGGGTTACGGTAAATTATACGCAGCCGGCGATTTCGATGTCGCTATCATGCCCAGGACGGAGAGAGATGAACGAGTGGGCGTCAGCGTGACGGAAGAAGATGGCGTCACGATCAACATGACGGAAACACTAGCGGCCACGCTGGATTCGCTCCCTAAAATCGTGCTATCAACGCCGTCATCGGGTACCGGCATTTCGGTCGCAGGCCTGTTCCGCGGCGAAATGGGTGAAAACATCGAAGGCACTATCAATGGCGGTGGCGTCGACCTCATCCTCAAATCCACCTATAAGAACGTATACTTGCGTACGGATTAACTTGTCCGTTCCCCTAATATTCGTGTACAGCGCCCCGTATATCAGATGCAGGGCGCTGTTATTTTTGCGTAGATTAGCGAAAAAATTTTCTGTGAATCCAGCATATCAAAAATGGCTGCTTTTGGGCATCCTTACACTCACATGGGGCAGCTCCTTTATCCTCATTAAACAGGGCTTGGTGGCCTATACGCCGATGGAGGTCGGTGCATTGCGCCTGTGCGTGGCCGGGCTGGCCTTGGTCTTTTTCGGCATACGTAGCTTTAAGCACATCCCCAAAAAGCTGCTGCCCTGGGTTATTGCCGGTGGGGGGATGGGCAACTTCATTCCCATGTTTCTGTTCCCATTGGCGCAGGAGCGCGTAAGCAGTTCCATGGCGGGTATCCTCGACTCCCTCGTGCCCATGTTCATCCTGTTGTTCGGTTTCCTGTTTTTTAACATAAAAAGCCGGATAGGGCAAGTGGTAGGGGCGGTAATTGGATTCGTTGGTGCAGCCATGCTGATGGGCGGTGGTGCCGATGGCGGCGAAAGCGATGTGTTCCACTCGCTGCTCATCATTCTCGCAACGGCCTTTTATGGCATGAACGGCTTGATTATCAATCGCTACCTTTCGAGCGTTCCGTCCTTTAAACTGTCTGCAGCGGTATTCACTATTTGGTTTGGCCCCTCACTGATCATTCTCGGATTTACCGGGTTTTTCTCCACATTTACCGGTACGGCAGCCCAATGGCAGGGGCTGGGCTATGTGGTTATTCTCGGCTTGGTAGGTACGGCTTTGGCGATGATCCTGTTTTACAGGTTGCTTCAGCTTACTTCCGCATTGTTTGCATCGATGGTTACGTACCTCATCCCCATCGTTGCGGTCATGTGGGGCGTGCTCGACGGTGAGCGGTTGGATTGGTCGCACGCCTTCGGGGGCATGCTGATCCTACTGGGGGTCTATCTCATCCAACGGGCGCCAAGCGCGAAACGTAAAGCGCACAAAATGGGACCACAAGAGGAATCCACCCACTTCAATGACACGCTTAACCAAAGACATGGCCCAACAGGTAGTAAAGGATAATAAAGACGATGATGGTACCAAAACAGCCGAAGCCCAATTTTTTCGCACCCCATCCCGCAATCAATGCCCTGAATAATTTGTTCATAGTTGTATTTAATTAGGCTTATAACAACAAAACGCCGATAAGGTTTTTGAGCGAATAGGAATACCCAGCCGCAAAATGTTAACGCAATGCCTGAT
>CAZTJY010000133.1:0-10002 GCA_964613725.1 uncultured Parapedobacter sp.
CTTTCATCCAAAATCAGATACGTGAGTCCCGTCCGGACCGCCAGTTTTAAAAAGGGTGCGCATCGCACCCTTTTTTTGTTTATGCTAAACGGGTTTGAGTCCTGTCCAGTCAGCTAGCTTAAATATACTTCAGCTCCATTGCATTGTGGATGAGTGCAGCCACATTAGCCACCTTAAATTTTTGAAGTAGGTTGCGTCGATGGCTCTCCACCGTGAGCGGGCTGATAAAAATTTTCTCACCGATCTCTATCGAATTCAACCCTTTCGCCAACCAATGAAGCACTTCTTTCTCACGACGAGTAATTACCGGTAAATCGCCCGATTTTACGCTGTCTATGATCTCCCGCACGTTATTGCTAAGTCCCATCCCGCCCGAAACAACTCGCTGGATGGCATTTACCACTTCATCTTGTGAGGCATTCTTAAGTAGATATCCCGCGGCTCCGGCCTGTAACATGCGCTGGATGATGCTATGTTCATTAATATTACTAATCGCAATAACTTTGCACGCCGGATTTAACCGCTGTATCTCCGAACAGGCATCGATGCCGTTTTTTCCCGGCATATTGATATCCAATAGCACGATATCCACTGCGTTCTGCGTAATATAAGCTAACCCAGTGTCTGCGTCGGCAAATGTTTTTACAAGCCGGATGCCGGGAATGTCCTGCAACATAAATGAGAACCCTTGCAGGACGACGGGATGATCATCGATGATAATGATATTCAACAAATTACTATCCATATCAAATCGGTATTTCAATGTTTATGGTCGTTCCGCAGCCGGGACGGCTATCCATTTCAACGGTACCGTGCAGTATAGCCACCCGGTTTTCCACATTCTTCAATCCGAGCCCCTTTTTGCCCGCTTCCTGCGGATCGAACCCGCAACCGTCATCCTCGACAGTCAGCCAAAGCGATTGGCCACTCTCGCTACACTGCACAATGATTTGGCTAGCCTCGGCGTGCCTAATGGCGTTGTTGAGCAATTCCTGCACGATCCGATATACACCCATCAGAATAGGCTGTGGGTAAGTCGCGCGCAACTCGAACCCATGGAATTTCACCGAAGTTGCCGGCGTATCCATATATTTGCACAGGTCGGCTAGTGCTGATTTCAACCCCATATACAACAGCGACTCGGGCATCAAGTTGCGGGCTACCCGTCGCAATTCATCCACTGACCGGTCGAGTTCCCGGATTACAGTTTCCATCTCGTTGTTCGGCACGGCGGTCTGCTCCCGCTCTTTGGTTGCTACCGCCGATAAACGGAGCTTCACCCCTGCCAGCAAACCACCTAAGCCGTCGTGCAAATCACGTGAAATCCGGTTACGTTCTTCCTCCTGTCCCTGCAGGATGGAGTCGAATTGCCTTAGTTGCTGCTGCTGTTTGAGGTTGAGCAGCTCTTCTTGATGCAGCCTCTCCCGCTGACTTAATGCGTGGCGGTTGCTACGCGCCAGTTTCCACGAAAAATAAGCAATCATCAGTGCGATGGTCAGGCCCGCTATAAGCAGCATAATCCAAAGCCGGCTTTTATCGATGGCCGATTGCTGCCGCTGATTGGCATCCTGCAACTTCAAGATTTCATTTTCCTTTTCGACCGTTTGGAATTTCTTTTCAAGATCCAGTATTTTCAATGCTGTCTCACGCTCCTGTAGCGAATCCCTAGCCAAAGTATAATCGCGCATCTGCTCAAACGCCACTTTATAATTACCCAGGTGATATTCGGTATAGGCCCGCTCACGGCTGTGCAAAAGCCTGTTATGGGAGATCGTGTGTGGCCCATGGGTATCGGCTATCGCCAGGTATTTCTTGGCATTAGCATACTCCTTCCAATCGCGGTAGGTAGCATATATTTCAAAATTAAGATCACGCAAGGAATAATCGTCCAGCAAATCTTCCGCTATCGCGATCCCACGGCGAAAACTTGCCAACGCCCGTCCCTTGTCTTTTACCTGCCTGAAGTAAACGCCCGCAGTCCGGTAGTAATACGGCGCATAAGTAGAATGGGGCACCGCTTTTAGCTGCACCTCGGCACTGTCGAGATAAGTCTTTGTTAGATCGATATCACCGAGATTCATCGCGTTTTTTGCGGCATTCACATACACGGTCAGCTTATTCTCATAAGCGTGCGCAAAATTGGAAAGCGTGTGCATTGCCTGCCGGTAATACTGCGCTGCCGACTTGAAGTCGTTGAGGTTGCCAAGGATCAAACCGATGTTCTGTAAATGCTGGCTTACCGCGCT
This sequence comes from uncultured Parapedobacter sp., assembly GCA_964613725.1. GTDB lineage: Bacteria > Bacteroidota > Bacteroidia > Sphingobacteriales > Sphingobacteriaceae > Parapedobacter. The sequence continues at coordinate 2,247 of CAZTJY010000133.1, forward strand.
GCTATCGCCCGCCATACGCGAATAAGGCAGTGCTCGTTCGATAATGACGTCCAAGTACTTCGCCGCGCTATCTTGCGCTTGCAACAGTGTGCCGTAATTGTTCCACGCCCTAGACTGGTACACATAAGCCCGTGGAAATGCGTATCCAGCCAACAGATGCGCGGCACGCTGGTACAACGCTTTCGCCCGCTCCATATCGTGCGCATAAATCACGTTGGCTCGGTGATGCCATAACAGACCTTGGTAGTAACCATTCGGTTTCGGCCCCATAACCTGTCTGGCCTTCTCGATGTAACCAAACGCCTTCGCCGTATCTCGATCTGACCAATAGAAGCTCAGTTCGAGTAAACGTTCGATTTTTGTACTATCATCCGCCGATTGTCGCACAAGCTGCTCCAGGCTATCTGTATAGGCACGACCGGCAGAAGTGCCGTGCTGCGCTTCCAAGACGGTACACCAGCCCCCCACGATTATTAAAACAAGCCATTTCATTATCCAATGCTCAACATGCCAAAGGTAGTTGCATCAAACAAAAAAACAATCCACGAAAACACGTGTTTTCTTCATCGCGCCGAACCCGCTTCATCAGTAAAATGTTAATTTTTTTAGTATTTTTACTCAAAATATTTGCATTTGTATAAAACAGTTCTTATTTTTACTAAAAATATTAGAAATAATGGACGCAGTGTATCGCCAAAATTATGGCCTTCACTTGTACGAATACCTACTGATCATCGAACCCAGTGGAGCCGTACAGAAGCAATTAGAGGCCTTCAAACAGTACTTCATCGCCAACCATCGTTATCCCAATGCGATCGTTTCAAAAAGCCACATGACATTAATGCGATTTATCCAGTACGATAGTTACGAAAAGCAAATGGTCAGGGAGTTTCGGCGGATCGCCGATATGGTAGACCCTTTCGACGTAGCGTTGCATGGATTTGGCAGCTTCGGCCATACGTTATATGTAGATGTCAAATCGGCAGTACCGATCCTCCAACTTTTTTCCACGCACCGCCGTACGCTCCGACCATTAGTGAGCGGAGTGAAGGGCCACGTAGCTCGGTTCGTCACCAAACCCCACATCACAATCGCCCGAAAACTGACACCACCACAACATGCGGTTATATGGCCCATATGGAACCGTACCCGTTATCGCGGTGAATTCCGTGCGCAGAACATGACGTTATTAAGGCGCCGCGTGGGCACACGCACCTACGCCACTGTTCAGAAATTCCAGTTCCTGGGTATGTCGCCTGCTTTTATGCAGGGCAAATTGTTTGCCTAATGCAAAGCAGCACCTTACCCCACCCGTAATGCAGCCTCATCGCCATACATCATCTTGCGAAGGTTATTGAGGGCATAACGCATCCGGCCCAGTGCGGTATTGATACTGACTTCTGTAACCGTGGCAATTTCCTTGAAACTCATCTCGCCATAGTGGCGCATGATAAGCACCTCTTTTTGGTCGTCCGGTAGACGTTGTATCATTTGCCGTAGGTCGCTATAAGTCTGTTCACGGATCATCCGTGCTTCCGCACTCTCATCCGAAAATTGCAGCACATCGAAAATATCAAAACCCTCGCTGTTTACCACCACCGGCGTGCGCCTTTCCTTCCGGTAATAATCAATCACCAAGTTATGTGCAATCCGCATCACCCAAGGCAGGAACTTGCCTTCCTCGTTATAGCGGCCACTTCGCAGGGTATTGATTACCTTAATAAAGGTATCTTGGAAAATATCCTCTGCGAGGCTTTCGTCTTTTACCAATAAATAGATGGATGTATATAATTTGGCCTTGTATCGGTCAATCAAAGTCTCGAGGCCTGCTTCTTCACCCGCCACATACAGGCGGATAAGCTCTTGGTCGGTTCGTTGTTCAAGCTTCATAATACGCTACTCCCGCTTTTTACTATTTTCAACAAATAAGTAATCTCTTTCTTGTAGTCGTATTTCCTATAGTAGCTCTCCTTTTAATAATTGTGTAACTAGGTCAAAAAAAAGGAAAATTTTCAGCATTTCAAAGCTTTTGTTTCAATTTCGGTTTTTTCTAACCGCTCCGCGCCATGGGGCAATAAAAAAGCCTTGTTCCGTATTTCCCGGAACAAGGCCTTTTCTGTTCGAAGCAGGTGATTATTTGTATAGCGGATACGCTTCCATCAAGGTCCTTACCTTATTATGGATTTTATCCAATGCCGTGTCGTCATCATGTTTCAACAAAGCCACATCGATCATCTCCGCGATTTCCAGCATCTGATCTTCCTTCAGACCACGCGTTGTGATGGCTGCGGTACCGAGCCGGATACCCGAGGTGACGAAGGGTGACCGATCGTCAAACGGTACCATGTTCTTATTGATTGTGATGCCGGCCTTACCCAATGCAGCTTCAGCGGCTTTACCGCTGATTCCTTTGTTGCGGAGGTCGATAAGCATCAAGTGGTTTTCCGTCCCACCCGATATGATGTGGTAGTCTTTATTCACAAACGCTTGCGCTAACGTCGCCGCGTTTTTCTTCACTTGCACGATATATTCCATGTAATCTTCACTCAGCGCTTCTCCGAAGGCGATTGCCTTGGCCGCAATGATGTGTTCCAACGGCCCACCTTGGGTACCGGGGAAAACAGCTAAGTCGAGCAACGACGTGATGCTCCGGATTTCACCCTTCGGCGTTTTGATGCCCCAAGGGTTCTCGAAGTCTTTACCAACCATGATAAGGCCACCACGCGGGCCCCGCAACGTCTTATGGGTGGTTGTGGTCACCACGTGGCAATGCGGTAGCGGATCGCTGAGCAGCCCTCGGGCAATGAGTCCCGCCGGGTGTGATATATCAGCCACCACCAACGCACCGATCTCATCGGCTACCTTCCGGATAAAGGCATAGTCCCAATCGCGCGAATATGCCGAAGCACCGCAAATGATAACTTTCGGCTTTTCCTGCAGGGCAACCTCTTCCAATTGCTTATAGTCAATCAAGCCCGTTTCCCTATCCACGCCATAAAACAACGGCTGGTACAGTTTTCCCGAAAAATTGACCGGCGACCCGTGGGTCAGGTGTCCGCCATGCGAGAGGTCGAAACCTAGGATCTTATCGCCAGGCTGCAGCAACGCCAGAAACACGGCAGCGTTGGCCTGTGCACCTGAATGGGGCTGTACGTTCACCCACTCCGCGTTAAACAATTGCTTGGCCCTTTCAATGGCGATCGTTTCCACTTCATCAACGACCTCACAACCGCCATAATAACGCTTACCGGGCAAGCCCTCGGCGTATTTATTGGTCAATACCGAGCCCGCGGCTTCCATTACTTGCCGGCTCACGAAGTTTTCTGATGCGATGAGTTCGATGCCTTCTTCCTGGCGCTTGAGCTCTTGGTTGATTAACTTGAATACGGTTTCGTCCCTTCTCATTATGGTACAAAGAATTGAATGTTAAAAAGTTGCGCAAAGATATAAACTTGAACGCAATATTCAACCCATCAATTGATTTTTGATTGTTTTTAATGCGATATTGTACGGGTTTTCATCCAAGGCAGCGATATGAGCCACCAGTACAGTACTCAATTCCTTGGCAGTGGCACCGGCCGGCAGCCCTGCGCCGGCATTCCGGATAAGCGCTATGGTATTGTCCCTTATCCGCTCGGTGACCGACCAGGCTTCCTCACTCACGTACAGCTGCTGCGTGATATTATGTTGGTACTCGGCTCGGATTTCGTCGATAAGTAGGTGCTCAAACGCCTTCGCATCCAAGTCAGGGTTATACAAACGTATTGCCGCATGGGCAGGGTTTATCCGCTCTACCAGCAATACTAGCCTCTCATACGCTTGCAACCGCAAGGGCAATACGTCCTTTGTCGCCGCCTGTCTCGCCTCCATTGTTTTTAATCTGAAGGCATGGCTGTTGTACTTCGTCCAAAACATCCAGTTCGCTGCAGCAGCCACCACGCACCCCGCTAATATATAGGTGAAGAGATCGAGAAAAAAAGCAGCAATATCCATTAACATCGTTTGTTTGTAGAACGTAAAAATACCCGTCGCCCTGCAAAAGTGGCGATTATTTATGTATTTTTGCATGGTTTGGACGAATTAAATAAGCACGAAAATGAGCATAACTACACCATCAACTGCTGCACCATTGACATTGACCCCGGGCGCCGTCGAGGAACTCAAAAAGCTTAAAGACCAACAGGAGATATCGGAAGATTTCGGGCTGCGGGTGGGTGTTGAAGGGGGCGGATGCGCTGGCATGAACTATGTGTTGGGATTTGACCAGAAAAAAGATGGGGATTCCGAATATGAAATCGCTGGAATTCGTGTATTCATGAACAAGGCGCATGGACTATATTTGGCCGGCATGGAAATCGATTTCAAAAACGGCCTAGACGCACGTGGTTTTGTATTCAACAACCCCAATGCAGAAAGCACCTGCGGCTGCGGATCGTCTTTTTCGGCTTAACATACCAAAATCTTTTCGAAAATTCCCAGTGGGAATCCGTGGCCCTGACGGACCACGACTTTATCTTTTTTATACTTCTGGTATACCAGTTCCTTACCTTTCCTTTACCGCTTACTTAGTCTTCGCTTACCACTGGCTTACCTTTCCCTTACCTATTCCTTACCTATTCCTTACCTATTCCTTACCTATTCCTTACCTATTCTTTACCTATTCTTTACCAAATCCTTACCAAACGGGTAAGAAAAAGGTATCGAAAGCGTAAGCGAAAGGTATAAAAGCCCTATGGATGTATTATACCGCAATTAGCCATGAGCATCAAAAAGCCGTCGCGCATAATCAGCCATCCCTTTTTCCTTTCGTACTTATTCCCTATCTTTGCATCCTCATTTTTGATCACAAATAATTGATGTACAAGGAATATAAGCAGCTGGATTTACCCGAAATCGGCAAAGAAATACTGACTTACTGGCAACGGAAAAACATCTTCGAAAAAAGTGTCGCTTCCCGGCCGGCAAGTAAGCCCTATACATTTTACGAAGGCCCCCCTTCTGCCAACGGCATGCCCGGCATCCACCACGTGATGGCACGGGCCATCAAGGATATCTTTTGCCGTTACAAAACCCTCAAGGGTTATCAAGTAAAGCGCAAAGGCGGCTGGGATACGCATGGCTTACCCATCGAGCTTGCCGTGGAAAAGACACTGGGTATTACCAAAGAAAACATCGGCAAGACTATTTCGGTGGCTGACTATAACGCCGCCTGCCGTCGGGAAGTGATGAAATACACGGATGTATGGAATGACCTTACCGAAAAAATGGGCTATTGGGTCGACCTCGACAATCCTTACATTACCTATGAAAACGAATATATCGAAACCCTGTGGTGGATTTTGAAGGAACTATACAATAAAGGCCTATTGTATAAAGGGTATACCATCCAACCGTACTCGCCGGCGGCAGGCACCGGACTGAGTTCGCATGAACTCAACCAGCCGGGCACGTACAAGCCACTTAAAGACACGACCATCGTTGCCGAATTCCGGATCAAGAAAGACCAGGTTCACCCGGCTATCGCGACGCTTTTTGAAGAGGAAAACGAAGACACAGCCTTCATTGCATGGACCACCACCCCGTGGACACTTCCTGCCAACAGCGCATTGGTGGTGGGCAAGAACATAAGTTACGTTAAAATCCGTACATTCAACCAATATACGTTTGAACCGGTCAGCGTGGTGTTAGCCAAAGACCTGGTGGGCCGTTTTTTCAAACCCGAAGGCCAGCAAATCCCCTTGAAAGACTACCATCGGAACGACAAAGTCATCCCTTGGGAAATCCGGGCGGAATTTTCTGGAGCGGAGCTGCTCAACCTAAAATACCATCAGCTCCTGCCCTATGTCACCAATGAGGCTTTGGAAGAAAAGGCTTTCCGTGTCATTGCGGGCGATTTCGTCACCACCGAAGATGGTACCGGTATCGTGCACTCATCGGCAACTTTCGGCGCGGATGACTTCCGTGTAAGTAAGGAAAACGATGTGCCGGGTGTATTCGTAAAAGACGAAAACGGCAAGGATGTGCCCATCGTGGACAGGCAGGGCCGGTTCGTCGCGGAAATCGGCGAGTTCGGCGGGCGCTTCGTTAAAGAGGAATTCTATAGCGATGACGAGCGGGCTGCCGATGGATTCAAACCCACCGATGTGCTTATTGCCATCAAATTGAAAGAAGAGAATAAAGCCTTCGAAGTAAAGAAATACGAACACAGTTATCCACACTGCTGGCGCACGGACAAACCCGTGCTTTATTACCCGCTGGATAGCTGGTTCATCCGTACCACCGCCGTAAAAGACGAGTTGGTAGCCCTCAACAAGACCATCAACTGGAAACCCGAATCGACCGGAACGGGCCGCTTCGGCAACTGGCTGGAGAACCTGGTCGACTGGAACCTTTCACGCTCCCGCTATTGGGGCACACCCCTCCCTATCTGGCGCAGCGAAGACGAAAACGAGGCCGTATGTATAGGCTCCATCGCCGAATTGAAAGAACGGATCCAGCAAAGCCTGGCTTCCGACGTGCTCAGCAAGGGAGAAAAAGACACCCTCAAGGAATACTTAGGTAAATTCGGCACCGACCAGCTGGACCTGCACCGCCCTTATGTGGACGATATCGTGCTGGTATCTGAAGCCGGCCAGAAGCTGTATCGTGAGCCCGACCTCATCGACGTGTGGTTTGATAGTGGAGCCATGCCCTTTGCCCAGTGGGGGCTGGACCAGGAAAAATTGGCCGCCGGCGACAAAACACCGTTCAAGGCCGGTTTTGAGGGTGCTTATCCCGCCGACTTCATTGCCGAGGGGGTAGACCAGACCCGAGGGTGGTTTTTCACACTCCATGCCATATCCACCATGCTCCGGCATTCGGTTGCCTTCAAGAACGTGGTGTCCAACGGACTGGTACTGGATAAAAACGGCAACAAAATGTCAAAACGCCATGGCAATGCCGTCGACCCCTTTGCTACCATTGAGTCCTACAGTGCCGATGCCACACGGTGGTATATGATCAGCAACGCCGCACCTTGGGACAACCTGAAATTCAACGAGGATGGGCTGGATGAAGTAAGGCGGAAATTTTTCGGCACCTTATATAATACGTATGCTTTTTTTGCGCTATACGCCAATATCGATAAGTTCGATTATAGAGAAGCCGATCTGCCCACCGATCAACGTCCCGAAATCGACCGCTGGATCATCTCTTTGCTTAACACCTTAACACGCGAAGTGGACAGCAACTATGCTGATTTCGAACCCACGAAAGCGGCCCGTGCTATCCAAACGTTCGTGGATGAACACCTCAGCAACTGGTATGTGCGACTGTGCCGTAGACGCTTTTGGAAGGGCGACTATACCGAAGACAAGGTATCGGCTTACCAAACATTGTATACCTGCCTCAATACCATCGCCAAACTCATGTCGCCCATTGCGCCGTTTTTCAGCGACAGGCTTTATCTCGACCTGAATAGCGTAACGCAGAAAGAACAGGCCGAATCGGTGCACTTAGCTGACTTCCCTACCTATCACGCGGACTTGGTAGACAGCGCGTTGGAAGAGCGGATGGCTTTGGCTCAGGACATTTCATCGCTCACGTTATCGCTACGTAAGAAAACGGGCATCAACGTGCGCCAGCCTTTGCAGAAAATCTTACTCCCGGTACTGAACGAGCGGTTCCAACAGCAGGTGGAACAGGTAGCGGCGCTCATCCTTTCTGAAACCAACATCAAGGAAATCGAGTTCATTGCCGACACCTCCGGACTGGTGAA
>CAZTJY010000134.1:0-9905 GCA_964613725.1 uncultured Parapedobacter sp.
TGTATTGGCCACAACAAACGAATCAGGTGCTGCGCAGCCTATGATTTGGACAACGGAGAAGGGAAAAGGTAGAGTGTTTGTTTCGCTATTAGGTCACTTTAATTGGACATTCGATGATCCACTGTTCCGCGTGCTGTTATTGCGTGGAATCTCATGGAGTGCTAAAGAACCGGTAGATCGATTTGAAAACATCGTTTCAATGGGAGCTCGAGTCAGTAAATAATAGCTATTAGGTATCAATCTAAGAGGATTGTAATTACTTATCAAGGAGAAAAGACAGATATACTTGTGCCATTAGCAAGTTATAGGTCAATGAAAATCAATTAAAGAAAGAAATTTATAATATTAAAATGAAAACGAGACCATTTATTGGCATTCCATTTATTGTGGCGTCACTGGCGCTATCGTTTATCGTTGTTGATCAGTTGCTAAGCGGGCTGTTTCATCCTGAAAATAACAGCGGATTTAGTTGGATATCCTTTCAGGCTTGGGCAGTTTATTTTCTTGCCGGATCAACTCCAAAGAGTGGTTTTAGGGCCTTATTGGGTTATATTATGGGCATAATTATGACGATACTGATCTTTGAATTAGCGGGACTTGTCGGTTCGTTAGGTTTCTTCGCCGTTCCAATAAGTACGTTCATCATGGTTACGGCGATTATGTTTACGGAGAAGTTACCACCCTTTGATTTTATTCCAGCAACTTTTATCGGAGCAGGTGCGATGGTATGCTTTTTAAATTATATCGACGGAACTTCTTATCCATCCGCAGCTTTAGTTATAATTTCTTACTGTGCAATCGGTTTATTCTATGGGTATCTAACAGTTTCACTAAGGACCGCTTATGAAAAGATTAGTAAGCGATGATAGTGAGATAGCGCGATGTCCCAGTCCGAAACGTTTACGTTGTTTTTCATTGCGCTCGCGTGGTTCTTGTTCAGTCATGGGAGCGGAAATCGCCACATTTCCGATTCCAGCACGGATGATACACCATGTGCTATGAATTAACTTAGAATTTTCAATTATTCATAATTATGAAAATACCTATCATTACGGAATGGTATGTTAAAATTGTACTTTTCCTCCTTGTTATGCACATTCAGATTTGTGCAACGGCGGCAGAATCGGTCGAAACCGGGCCTGGATCGACGCCAATTGAAGACATCCATCAACGGGTGATTACAGGCACCGTAGTCGATGAAAACGGCGTACCGTTAGCCGGTACCAGCGTCTCGGAAAAGGGAACCGCAAACGGGTCGAAAACCGATTCGGCTGGCTACTTTTCGCTAAACGTGCAGGCCATAGAAGCTACCCTGGTCGTTTCGTATGTAGGATACAAGCTTCAGGAAATCCCGCTGAGTGGCCAGACCAACCTCCGAATTACGCTATTGGCTGACGCCGCTCACCTAAATGAAGTGGTGGTGATCGGTTATGGCACCCAACGGCGGAAGGAGCTCACCGGGGCGGTCGCTAGTGTGCGGGCCGAAGATTTCAATACCGGCAATATCACCAATCCTGCTCAGTTACTGCAAGGTAAGGTAGCCGGTCTGAGTATTACCAATCCCGGTTCAAATCCCAATGCCGGCTATACCATTCGGTTGAGAGGGTTGTCCACATTTGGGGCCAATACCGGGCCGTTGATCGTTGTAGACGGGGTTCCGGGCGTTTCTTTGCTGACTATCGATCCAAGTGATATCGAATCGATGGATATTTTAAAGGATGGATCGGCTGCAGCAATTTATGGCACCCGGGGATCGAGCGGTGTGATATTGGTGACGACCAAAAGCGGAAACTTCGGTCAACTGCAGTTGGAATATAATGCCTATGGCAGCTTTGAAAATGTGGCACGCACGCCGCCGGTGATGTCGGCGGCCGAGTTCGTTGAGGTGGGTGGAACGGATCATGGCAGTGAAACGGATTGGTTTGATGAGATTACCCGAAGAGCCGCTACTCATGTGCATAACCTTTCATTGAGCGGCGGAACCGGAAAAACGAGCTATCGGGCTTCCCTCAACTACAGGGACGTGCAGGGAATCGCCATTACCACCGGATTTGATCAGGTCATTGGCCGGGTAAATGTGGCCCACCGTGCTATGGATGATCGACTACGGGTCGCTTTGAACCTGACCAGCCAAATCCGGAAGGAGCAGAAGGGAAATGATGCTGCCTTCGAATTCGCCACGACCTATAACCCCACTGCGCCCATATACGGCGGACCAGAAGCGGCGCGTTTCGGCGGGTACTGGCAAGAGATTCTATTTGGTTATTACAATCCCGTATCTGTGTTGAAGCAGAACACCATTGATCAAGAGAGAAAGGCTTATCTGATAAATGTCGATGCCGATTTCGAGATTGTTAATGGATTAAAAATCGGTGCGCGTTATTCACGCGAGGACATCGGATGGCTTGATGGGTCTTATTATCGGAGCGATAGCTATTTTAACGGATATGCATCAAATGGAATCGCTTCCAGAAGGATTACAGACAATGAATCGAAGTTGTTTGAAACGACGCTGTCTTATAACAGGCGTTTTGGCAACTTCATGCTGGATGCGATCGGTGGCTATTCGAATCAGGCATTTTCCGGCGAGAGTTTCAATGCCAGCGGAGGTGATTTTATTACCGACGAATTGCTGTATAATAATCTTGGTCTGTCCCAGGATTTTAAACGGGGAATCGGCAATGTGGGAAGCTACAAGGATGCGTCTAAGCTGATCGGCGGTTTCGTGCGGGCAAGCCTGAACTATAAGGATACCTATTTCCTCAATGCCAGTTACCGGCGTGAGGGTTCCACAAAATTCGGACGTAATAACCAATGGGGTAATTTTCCGGGTGTCGGTGCGGGAGTGGATTTAGCGCAATTGCTGGATCATCCGGTTATCAGTCAACTGAAAGTCAGGGCAAGTTACGGGATTACAGGAGCGCTCCCGTCAGGAAACTACCTTTCACTACTACGGTTCGGAACAGGAAACAACTTTTATTACAACGGAGCGTTTATCCCTGCTTTTCAACCTTCAAGCAATCCGAATCCTGATTTGAAATGGGAGAAAAAGGAAGAACTGGATTTCGGCGTGGATTTCGCCTTGTTTGATAGCAGGTTAACGGGTACCATAGACTATTACGATCGGCGTACGATCGATGGGATATTCAATTTGCCGGTGTCGGTACCACCGAACCTTTATCAGGATAAATGGCTGAACGTAGGCGAAATCAAAAACTCGGGTGTAGAGGTAACGTTTAACTATCAGATAGATATCGGTCGGAATAGTACGTATACACCTACATTCACCTTCTCGACTTACAGGACCAAATTGATAACTCTTTCTGGAAAGGGTGCCTCGTTTGGCGACAATGGGGTACAGAAACTAGCCATCATGGGTGCCCCAGGGCAGAACATCCCACTTATCAAGGTAGAGGAAGGAGCTAAGCTCGGTCAGTTTATCGGATGGGAGTTTGACGGGGTCAATGAAGACGGCACATGGCGTTTCAAGGATCAGAACGACGACGGTGTCATCAATACCAACGATGAAGTAATCATCGGAAATGGCCTTCCGGATTACGAGATCGGATTTAATAACGCTTTCCGATTCGGTAGATTTGACGTGAATGCATTCTTCCGGGGCTCTTTCGGTCATGACCTGATCAATTCTTTCCGTGCTTTCTATGAAGCAAAGTCGGTTTCGGCTTCTTATAACGTTATAAAAACCAAATATTTCATGCCCGAGCTCACGGATCGGGCGATATACTCGGATTATCACGTTGAAGACGCATCGTTCTTCAGGCTGCAGAATGTCGATATCGGCTACCACTTCAATATACCGAACCAGAAATTGCTGAAAGCGATCCGGCTCTACGCGAACGGCCAGAACCTCTTTACTATTACCAACTATACGGGTGTTGATCCGGAGGTGCGGTATGCCGACGGTGGAAACGTACTCGCGCCAGGAATTGATCGGAGGAATACATGGTTTACCTCCAGAACGTTTACACTAGGACTCAATGCTAAATTTTAAAACCGCTCATGATGAAAGCGAATAATTTAAAAATCGGGATTTTACTCACTGGCGCGTTACTCTTCTCCGCATGTGATCTGGAAGAAGAGGTATTTAGTGAGGTGACCGCCAACAATTTTTTCTTGACCGACGAACAGGTCGTCACATCGATCGGTAGTATTTATACAAACCTATACAGTTACCTTGGAAACGAGAGCATATGGTCATTTAACGAGGGTCCCTCAGATGAGATGGTTATCCCCACCAAAGGTACGGATTGGTTTGAGAATGGTCACTGGCAACGGTTCCACCGTCATGAATGGTTGCCTACGGAACCCTATATACGTATTAATTGGAACATGTTGTATTTTGGGGTAAATTCGTGCAACCGCGTCATGTACCAATTGGAAGAAATCAGAACAGAAGAGGCGCTGGCGTTTCTGCCAGAGTTAAGAGCCTTCAGGGCTTTCTATTATTTTCATCTGATGGACTTGTACGGGGGCGTGCCGCTCATCACGGATTTTCTGGATAATGGGCCCTTTCCTTCGCGGGCTTCGCGCAAGGAAGTGTATGAATTTGTCGAAAGTGAGCTTCTTGCATCGTTGAGCGGCCTCTCAAAGAATGTTGCTGCCACGTATGGCCGCATGAACTATTATGCTGCGCAAGCCACCTTGGCGAAATTATATGCGAATTCGCAGGAATATATTGGTGAGGCCCGATGGGCCGACTGTTTGGCAGCCTGCCGGGAGATTACCGGGTCGGGCGTGTTCAGCATGACGGCGGATTACTTCGAGAACTTTGCGGCGGATACCGAAGGTACGTCGGAATTCATTTTTGCGATTCCTTACGATGAAACGCACGCCCGAGGAAATATCCTGGGAGTGATTTCGTTGCATTATGCCAATCGCGATACCTATGACCTGGCCTATCAGCCATGGAACGGTTGGGCCGTTGTTGGTGACTTTTATGACACCTATGAGGATAAGGACCGCAGAAAAGGAGTGCCCGGAAATCCCAAAATAAGAGGTAATTTCTTGGTAGGACAACAATTCAGCAGCAGCGGCGAACCATTGATCGATAACGCTTTTGAGCCGGAGGATCCCGATGGGGCAACCATTGTGTTTACCCCGCATCCAACATCTAAGAACGGGTTGTTCTGGTTGCGCCAAGATGGGGCAAGATTGGCTAAATTTGAATACGAAAAAGGCAGCCGGATTGACATGAATAATGATTTCGCCATCTTCCGCTACACCGATTTTGTCCTTTTGGAGGCAGAGATGCTATGGCGGTTGGGCCAAGAATTAGGCCATGCCCTGGATCTTGTGAATTTGGTAAGGGAGCGGGCGGGTGTAGATGCTTATCTTTCATTAACCGAAAAGAACATCTATGATGAACGGGGGCGTGAGTTGTTCGCTGAAGGTATTCGCAGGCATGATATGATCCGTTTTGGAACGTATGGCGATGCATGGTATGAAAAAGCGCCGAAAGATGAAACAAGGCGGATTTTTCCGATTCCACAAAGCCAGCGGGATTCCAATCCAAATCTGGACCAGAATCCAGGTTATTAATAGTAAGAAACAGCGATATTAAATGATCAGACCGTATGATTTTTAACCACTCATTTTGGGGCCGTAGTTGGATGTTTTCCTTCCTAGTGACCTGCGCGGTTGCAGGCGCTTCGGCCCAATCAGCTCCGGTGCTTGATTACGACCGCACCATAACGCGCTCGATCCAGCACAACGAGGAACATGTTTATGCACTGGCTTCGGAGGCGGGCCACCACGTGGATATCAAACTGGCCCAGCAAGGCATCAACCTGGGGGTAACCGTATCGTCCCCTGACGGCACGGTGCTTGCCGCCGGCGACCAGCAGCGGCATGCTGATGCCACCGAATGGTTCGGGTTTGATGCGCCCGAAGCGGGCACTTACCGGATCCGGCTCACGCCGCAGCCCGGCTATGCCATCCGCACGGGGCTGGATGCCAACGCCTTCGTGTGGGATGGTGAGCGCCGTGTGCCGTACGAGCAGACCAACGATGCGGGGTCGTATACGCTGACGGCCCGCCAGACCGACGGGGGCGGGGATAAGCTCGACCGTATAGACCGGCTTTTCCGGCCGTACGCCACGTCCGGTTCGGCGGGTGTCGCCGTGGGCATCGTGAAGGACGGGGCAATGCTGTTCTCGCGGGGATTCGGTCTGGCCAACCTGGAATATGGGATTCCGGTTTCTCCGCATACGCCGTTCCACATCGCCTCGGTGTCCAAGCAGTTTGCCGCCTATGCGCTGGCAGCGCTCCACGACGCCGGGGAGCTATCGCTGGATGATGATATCCACCGTTACCTGCCGGAGCTGAAAACGCCCGAGCCGATCACCATCCGCCAGATGCTGAACCACACCAGCGGGCTGCGCGACCAGTGGGTGGTGGCGGCCCTGGCGGGCTGGCGCATGGATGACGTGATCACACAGGAGCAGCTGCTGGGGCTGATCTTCAGCCAGGAGGCACTGAACTTTCCCCCCGGGGCGAAGTACCAGTATTCCAACGCCAACTACACGCTGGCGGCCGAGATCGTGCGCCGGGTGACAGGGAAGACCCTGCGGGAGTGGACCACGGCCGAAGTGTTCGAGCCGCTGGGGATGCGGCGCACGTTCTTCTACGATGACCATGAGGAGATTCTTCCCGAGCGTGCCTATTCCTACGACGACCGGTCGGGCACGGTGAAGAAGAGCGTGCTGAGCTTCGCCAACTCGGGAGCCACCAGCCTGTTCACCACGGTGCACGACTTCGTGAAGTGGATGCCCAATTACCGGCACCACCAGGTGGGCAACGCCCGGATCTACGAACTGATGACCACGCCGGGCGTACTCAATGACGGCACCCAGCTGAACTACGCGCTGGGGGTGGCCGTGGGCAATTACAAAGGGCTGCGCACCATCGACCACTCGGGGGTGGACGCGGGTTACCGCTCGTTCATGCTGTATTTCCCCGATCAGGACGTGGGGATCATCGTGCTGAGCAACCTGGCCTCGTGCAATACGGTGGAGCTGGCACGGCGCACGGCCGATATCCTGCTGGACCTGCCTGCCGAGGAGGCGAAGGCCCTTTCGCCGCAGGCACCGGCACGTCCCTACGGCGCGGTGGATTACGAGCCGGAGTCACCGGCCTCGGATTACACCGGGGTATACTACAACCCGGAAATCCAAACCGAATACCGCATCACGGAACGGGATGGCCTGCTGTATCTCAGTCATAAGCGTATTTCCGATGTCCGACTGCTTCCCACGGCGGCCGATCGCTTCAAGGGCACCTACTGGATATTCAACGAGATGGCCTTCACCCGAGACCGCCGTGGGCGGGTCACCGGCTTTACGGTCAGCAACGGTGGGGTATCCAGCATGGCCTTCACCAGATTAGAAGAAGAAACCAACAAGACAAAACGAGGAACCCGACATGATTAAAATCATCAAGGCTCCATCTGACCACTGAAAAATAAATAATAAACAGATGAAACAAGTCATAGCAAGCAAAGAGGCGCCCGCCGCTATCGGGCCCTACAGCCAGGCCATCCGGCATGGCAATTTGGTGTTCCTTTCCGGCCAGCTTCCGGTCGATGCTGCCGACGGCTCGGTCCCGGCGGGCATCGCCGCCCAGACGCGGCAGTCGCTGGAGAACATGCGGCAGGTGCTGCAGGCAGCGGGCTGCACACTGGCCGAGGTGGTGAAGACCACCTGTTTCCTGGCCGACATGTCGCTGTTCGGGGAAATGAATGCGGTGTACCAGACCTTTTTCACCGATGCCCCGCCGGCACGGACCACCATCGCGGCACGGGAGCTTCCCAAAGGCGTGCTGGTGGAGATCGATTGCATAGCGATCACCGGAGGTGCGGATGGACAAAACACAGGAACATAGAAAACAGCTGGTAGAAACAACCTTATGGATAAATCCAATAATATGCCCGCCCACGGATCCTGGTACGAAGTGATAAACGCGCATCAAATTGATTCGCCCGCACTCTTGTTGTTCCCCGATCGGGTTGAACATAATATAAACATGGCGAAGTCGATGGTTGGTGATGTGGGCCGTTTGCGGCCACATGTTAAAACCCATAAGTCGTCGGAAATTACGAAGTTGCAACTGGCCGCAGGGATCACCCGCTACAAGTGCGCCACGCTAGCCGAAGCCGAGATGCTGGGCCGGTGCGGTGCGCCCGACGTGCTGGTGGCCTACCCGCTGTTCGGCCCGCGGGTTGAGGCCTTCCTTCAGCTCTCCGGGCAGTATCCCGGTAGCCGCTTTTCGGCGATCGTGGACCATCCTTCCGCCGCGGACCTGCTGTCGGCCGCGGCCGAGTCGCGGGGCACCGCCGTGGATGTCTACCTCGACCTGGATATCGGGATGGGTCGTACGGGCATCCCGATCGGTGCGGAAGCCGAAGCGCTTTACGCGCATTGCCATGCCCTTCCCGGCCTGCGCGTGGTGGGCCTGCATGCCTACGACGGGCAGGTGCGCGAGCCGGACCCGGATAGACTGCGGCAGCAATGCGTGTCCAACTTCCGTCCGCTGGCCGCGCTGGTGGAGCGGCTGTCCGCTCAGGGCTTCCCGCTGCCGGAAATCATCGTCGGCGGTTCACCGTCTTTTCCCTATTACGCGGAGATGGCCGGGTTGCATTGCAGCCCGGGCACGTTCGTGCTGTGGGACCACGGTTACGCGGTTGACTGCCCGGACCAGGCATTCCTTCCGGCCGCAGTGCTATTCACCCGGGTCATTTCCATGCCTACGCCCACGACTATTTGCGTGGACCTGGGCCACAAAGCCGTAGGCGCGGAAAATCCCATCGATAAGCGGGTACATTTCCTGAACGCGCCGGCGCTCCGTGCGCTGCGCCAGAGCGAGGAGCACCTGGTGCTGCAGGCGCCCGCAGGCCACGGGTTCAAACTGGGCGACGTACTTTACGGCATCCCGTACCATATCTGCCCTACAGTGAACCTGTACGATGCCTACAACGTGGTAAAAGGGGGGCAGGTGACGGGCAGCTGGGAGATCGACGCCCGGCAGCGGTTCCGCTATGCGGTAAATGCCGATTAGGTTTATTTCAATGGTTATTAAAAATCTGAAGACATGATTATACTGACATCTCACGTGCTGCGACCGCTGGTTGCAGCGGTATTCCTGGCAGTCTGTTCCTGTGCCCCGCCGTCGCCCAAGGCGGCCTACCAGCAGAAGTATGGTGCGCCCACGGTGTCTAACGTTAACGACTACCGCCGGCAGGTGGCGCAGAATCCCGACCGGGAACTTGTCGACCTGCGGGTATACCTGCCCGACGCGGCTTTTGATGTGGTGTATGCCACCTCTCGTAATTTCATGGGCGAACCCGTATATACCAGCCCCGGTGCGTACCTGCGCAGGCCGGCAGCAGTGGCCCTACAGGCGGTGCAGGCCGAACTGGCCGAAAAGGGTTACGGGTTGAAGATCTGGGATGCCTACCGGCCGTACCGGGTTACGGTGGCTTTCTACGAACATGTATTGGACTCCACCTTCGCGGCCTCGCCCTATACGGGCTCAAAGCACAACCGCGGGTGCGCGGTTGACCTCACCCTCATCGACAAAACGACGGGTGAGGAGCTGGCCATGCCCACCCCGTTTGATGAATTTACGCCGAAGGCCCATGCCGAGTTCGGCGACCTGCCGGCGGATGTGCTGCAGAACAGGGAACTGCTGATCCGAACGATGGCCAACCACGGCTTCATGGTATACGCCGACGAATGGTGGCACTTCGATTTCAGGGACTGGGAACAGTACAGCCTGATGGACCTCGAATTCGAGGAATTGGAATCGGTAGCCATTTTTTGAGTTATAATTGAAGAATTAGTACTGATGCGTTAACTTTTTGCATCAAATAAGTTTAACAATTTTTGTTC
>CAZTJY010000135.1:0-9611 GCA_964613725.1 uncultured Parapedobacter sp.
ATCACTGGTATCGACAAAAATAAAAGGGGCCGCCTTTTTAGACAGCCCCTTTTCTGTGTTTAAGGCAACCCCGGACTCTTTTGTATTCGTCCCCGCCCCTCGCTGAAACAACTAGTCACGGCCCGGAAACAATTTTCTGCCGATGTTTGTACCCCCATTTTTCCATCGCATTAAGCACCTCATCCAATGTGCTACTGTAGGCGGTCAACTCATACTGAACCGTTACCGGCTTGGTGTTACAGACCTCACGACTCACTAATCCGTTCATTTCTAATTCTTGCAATTCTTTCGACAAGATTCGAGGCGAAATACCGGCTTCCCTCGATAATTCATTGAAACCCTTCTTCCCACTTCTTAAAACCGAGATCAAAACCAACTTCCATTTCCCCCCAACTACATCCAGCGTATCCCGGATAGCCAACCTGGCTTTCGAACAACTTTCTATCGTATGCTCCTTCATAATAGTATTCTTTTTGTAACTACTATTCTTTTTGTAACAGGTAACAAAGGTATACTATTTATTCCTGACATTTGCATCCATATTAAAAATAACATCATGTCACAAAAAACAAGTAAAATCACCGGATGGATCCTAACCATCATTTTAGGGCTGCTACTCGCAATGAGCGCCTTTTTAAAAGTTACGCAAAACGAAATAGCAATGGCACAGGCAGCGGCTATTGGAATAAACGCTACCACGTATCAGGTCATTGGGATTATCGAGGTCATTTCACTAATATTATTTATTATCCCAAGAACGGGAATAATAGGCGTACTTTTATTAGCCGCCTATTTGGGCGGGGCTATCGTTACCCACGTGCAGCACCAGCAACCGATAGCCATGCCCGTCATCGTACAAATTGTGGTGTGGATTACCGCATTTATCCGCTTCCCTGAATTGAAACAACGGTTACTTCCAACGAACGATTAAAAAAATTGCTGATTGCGTTGCGTTGCTAAATAAATATACAAGGGGTCGGTAGAACATAAAACTAAACCGTTATTAATCAGTTATTACTTGAGTTGCACTATCAAGTATTCTGATTATTAAATATGCCTGAGGGACCAAGTGTTATCATCGCGAAGGAGCGCATCTTTCCGTTTACAGGCCAACGGATTGTTGCGGTTTCTGGTAATTCAAAAATAGATATTGCCCGGGCGGCGAATGAAAAGCTTTTGGACGTAAGGACTTGGGGCAAACATTTATTACTGTGTTTTGAAGGATTTACTTTCCGAATCCACTTCCTGCTTTTCGGCACTTATCGGGTAAACGAAACAAAAAGCACTCCGTTACGGCTGGGGCTGGATTTTTCAAATGGAGTGCTCAATTTTTATAGCGCGTCTATCAAAATACTGGAAGGGGACATCGACTCGCATTATGACTGGTCGGCGGATGTGATGAATGCAACATGGAGTGCAAAAGCAGCACTGGATAAACTCCATGGTGTACCCCGCGCACTAATCTGCGATGCACTCCTTGAACAGCATATTTTCTCGGGCGTTGGGAACATTATTAAGAACGAGGTGTTATACCGTGTCCAAGTGAATCCAGAAAGCATTGTAGGCAAGATACCCCAGAACAAGCTCGAGGCCGTTATTGCGCAGTCGAGACAATACAGTTTTGAGTTTTTAGCTTATAAAAAAGCAGGTGTACTAAAAAAACATTGGCAAGCACATACCAAAAAAACATGCTTACGATGTAATCTCCCACTTCTTAAAAAATATACCGGGATCAAAAAACGACGGAGCTTCTATTGCATAAATTGCCAAGACTTATATGCATGAAAAGCGCCAAATTATATATCGGATGTTCAAGTTACGCCACACCTTCTTGGAAAACCCTGTTTTATCCCAACGAACTGGCCAAAAAAATGTGGTTTGATTACTATTCCAAACATTTCAACACCTATGAGTTCAACGGATCATTTTACCGGTTCCCGACCGTGCAAAATTTATTATCGTGGTCAGAAAGTGTTCCAGACGATTTCCGCTTTAGTATTAAAGTACCAAAAATTATCACGCACATTAAAGGACTCGAAGGGTGTAAACAGGAGATAGAAGAATTTTACCTGATAAGCGAAAAAGGCTTCAAGGATAAATTAGCTTGCGTGCTCTGGCAACTGCCACCAAGTTTCAGCTTTAACGACGATCGGTTGATGTCGGTCGTTCGCGCAATGAATCCCCACTTCAAAAATGTGGTTGAATTCAGGCATGAAAGCTGGTGGCGAAATGAAGTTATAACAAAGCAGAGCGAAAATGACATAACTTTCTGCAATGTAAATTACCCCCACCTTCCTACCGCAATCCAGCAAACCACACCATTGGCTATATACGGATGCACGGCAACCCGCAGCTATTTTATTCAGCATATACCGAAGAGGAAGTTGAAGCCCTTTATCATCAAATGACCCATGCTGGTTTTAAAGAGGTCTTCATCTATTTCAACAATACCGCGTCAACAGCCGCCATCATAAATGCACTACAGTTAAAAGCAATTGCCGAGCCACAACGAAAAAAGTAAACCTCGCTATATTCAATTCTCAAACCGGCCATACAACTTGCAGATGCGGAAAAGTACCGCCTGTATATCACGGCTCTGCAGGAAAATACTGGTTTGGAGCAGCGCTTGCTTACTACCGATGTCCTTGCGGCGGATAATGTCCAGCTCATTCCCGAAGTTCGTATTGATAAACTCGCGGATTTCATTGCGGCTCAAGCGCAACAGCGGCACATCCGGCCCATCCTCTTCATTAAGCTCATGGGTGGCCAACCGGAAAAACCTATCCATCTTGCTCGCCAGTACCTCCAGCGTATCGATAAATCCGCTGGCCAGCGGTTCATGTAGGTTCTCGATGTATTGCAGACTCTCTGCGCTCAGGAACTTAGCCGATTGGAGCATATCCTGGATCAAGTCCGAGCCATGTACAATTACTTCGGCCGAGCGGCGATCGGCAGCCTCCAGCTTCCGGATGGCCCGCAAACTATTCCGTTTCAATTTATAAGAATACTTGATAAGGTCCATCAGCTCCTTATCTGTGCGCTTTACGGCCGATGCATCGCCACTACGGATGCCATTCAATACCGTTCCATAATGGCTTGCTATTTCGATGACCATCGTTACCAACATGCTCTTGCTGCGGATGTAAACATCGAGATCGCCTTCATCCAATAAGCTGAGTCGACTTTTCTCGGCCTTCGATTTTTGTTCCTTTTTAGCAAACCTGATATTGGATGTGATAATGTAAATAAGTACAATACCCATCAGTACCGCAGTGGCCACCACCCCTTGGTAGATAACGAACACAAACAAACCGGCTACCGAAAACGCAATCAATGCCGTGATAAACCACCCCCCGATGACGCTGAGCACACCCGTTACGCGGTAAACAGCGGATTCACGTCCCCAAGCCTTATCGGCCAATGAGGTGCCCATAGCCACCATAAAGGTCACGTAAGTGGTCGATAGCGGCAACTTCTGGGATGTGGCCCACGCAATCAATATACTCGCCAAGATCAAATTAGTGCCTGCTCGTACCAGATCAAACGCCGGTGCGCTTTCGCCAACCAAGGTGGCCTTTTGCAGCTTGTCGCGCTCAAAGCTTAGATTATACCGCCGTTTCACATTGCGGGGTATGACCGCATCGAATACATTGCCCAGCATCATCGCTGTTTTCACCACCCGCCGAGAAATAGTATTGGGCTTAAACCGCTCGTCGCTCCCATCGTCGCCTTGTTTCCCAAGGTCAATTTCCGTCTCGGTAACCTTCTTCGCCTTCGAACTTAGCCAAAGTGTAAACGCCATCACCACCCCGGCTACCCCCAGCATGTAACCGGGCACGATGACATCGCTGGTGGCGAGATAATCCTGGTAGAACGCGTCGGCCGACACACCGCTCCCTACCCAGTTCTGGTAGGCGAGCAATCCCGTAATCGGCACACCGATGAAATTCACTAAGTCGTTTCCAGCGAAAGCCATCGCCAGCGAAAAGGTCCCTGCCAATACCACAATCTTTAGTGGGTTTACTCCAAACTGCCGCTGCAGCCAGTAGCAGAGCCCAACAGACACCACAAGGACCGCTAACATAACCAATGTCACGTTGTCGTGAATCGCATTTACCCATTCCCCCTGGGCCACCGTTGTGCCTTTCAATCCCTTAATCAGCAGGAAGTAAATAATCACGGCAATTCCCGCTCCTGAAAAAAGTACACCTAAACTTTTCAGCCGCTTTTCGTATTGGAATGTAAATATCGAGCGGACGGCAAACTGCACGATTACGCCGCCAGTAAAAGCAATCAAAATGGACAGAAATATTCCCGAGATAATGGAAACGGTGCTATCCATGTTGATGTATTTCATTACCTCACCAATCGACTCATTCTTCTCAACGGCGAAAAGAATACCCATGATCATCGACGCGCCCAATAACTCAAAGACGATGGAAACGGTTGTGGAAGTAGGGAGACCTAACGAATTGAAAATATCAAGCAGTACAATATCGGCGAGCATCACCGCCAAGAATATCCACATCACTTTGTCAAATGTAAAATGCTGTGGTTGGAAAATACCCTTCCGCGCGATTTCCATCATCCCGCTCGAAAAAAAACAGCCCGACAGTATGCCAACCGCAGCAATCAGGATGATGTTCCGATAGGTCGTCACCTTGCTACCGATTGCTGAATTTAGAAAATTGACTGCGTCGTTACTTACGCCGACGATTAAGTCCGCGATGGCCAATACTAGCAATACGGCAACAATAAATAACATGTACTCCATAGTAACCCAAATACCAATTAACGGCACAAAAATGTAAAGTTAATGTGTATTAATCATTGTGGTAACGTTAAGTTAATATTAACAACTACCTGTTATCCCACTTGTTCAATTTACCCGAGGTAATCGGCCTGTCGCATCAGTAATGCCCGGTACTTGTTGAAAACAGCCGATTTCGAGACAAAGCCCATGTATTTCTCCTCCTGATCAACGACTGGCAGAATCCAAATATCTTCGCGGTTCATCTTGTTCATCACCACCTCCATGTTGGCACCCATCTGCACCGTATCCACAGGCTTCTGCACCAAATCCGCTATTGCTTTGTCACCATCGTTCGTTTCACCCAGCAGGATTTCAAAAAGTCGTTCGCTGTAGATGATCCCCATCAGCTTCCCCTTATCGTCTACCACCGGAAAGATGTTCCGCTTGGCATGGATGATATCATGCCGCCTGTCGGTGGGTTTCTCCCACGGGTGCAGGATGGTGAAATTCGTTTCAAGCACATAGCGCAGCTTCATCATGCTCAACACCGTGCGGTCTTTATCTTCGTGGGTAAGCAAATCACCTTTCTCGGCCAGTGCTTTGGTATAGATGGAATGCTTTAACACACTCCGGTTGATGAGGTACGCAATGGACGTAACAATCATAAGCGGCACCATGAGGGCATAGCCACCGGTGATCTCGGCACTCAGGAAAATCCCCGTCAGGGGCGCATGCATAATGCCACTCAGCGCAGCCGCCATACCCGCCACCGAAAAATTAGCCACGTCGAGGCTTACCCACCCCGTGAGATTCAACCCGTAAGAAAAAGCAAAGCCCAGCAGCCCTCCCATGACCACCGTGGGTCCGAATATCCCGCCATTGCCTCCGCTATTGAGCGTTACCAGCGAAGCAAACGATTTGGCAAATACGGTGACGATGGCGTAGCAAACAATCAAATAGCCGTAAGAACTGTATTCCGAAAAGATACTGTTATCGAGCAGTGCGCGGTGGTTGCCATCCAGAATCTGTTGGATGGCCAAGTACCCCTCACCATACAATGCCGGAAAAAGGAAGATAAGCAACCCCAGCAGTCCCCCGCTAAGCCACACCTTGCGGTATGGATTGGTTACGCGACCAAACCAGCCATTCACCGCTGTATTGAGCTTGGCAAAGTAAATGGAGAAAAGCCCAACGAAAATGGCCAACAAAACATAAAAAAACAAGGCGTTTAAATCCCAGTCGTCGGTAAGCAGATGAAACAGCGGCTCGCTATAAAGCAACCGTGATATCACGGAAGCCGTCGCCGCTGACATCAGTAGCGGGATGAACGCCGGTATCGAAAACTCTGGCAGGAGAATCTCGATTGCGAAAATCATTCCAGCTACGGGACTATTGAATGCCCCGGCAATTCCTGCCGCGGCGCCGCATGCGAGTAGCAGGGTCACCTCGCGGTAATTGAGCCCGAATACCCGGCCGATGTTTGACCCGATGGCCGAACCGCTGTTTGCAATCGGCGCTTCCAGCCCCGCCGAGCCGCCAAACCCAATGGTCAGCGCGCTGGTGATGATCTGGGAATACATGTTGTGGGGTTCCAGCTTGCTCGATTTTCGCGATATGGCATACATAATAGGCGTCATGCCATGTGCCATATGCTTGCTTTTGATAAATCGCCTTACATATACCACGCTGAGCAAGATGCCTATTAACGGAAAAAAGAGATACAAGTAATACTTGTATTCCCACTGTACCTCATCCTGCAAAAACGATGCGATGGAGTGTGTAAGACCTTTCAACGCCGCGGCGGCGAGCCCCCCCATCACCCCTACCAGTATCGATAAGATGACCAGAAAATTGCGGTTTGACAGCCGCTGGATGCGCCATTGGTTTAGTCGCCAAATGTATCTTCTCAAGCCTGTCACGTATCCATTTTTCCGATTCAATCCGCATTCATTCTAAAGCCCAGCCAGCGCCTGTTCGAAATCGCCGATTAAGTCGTCAACGTGTTCGATGCCCACTGAAATGCGCAACATGCCGTCATTGATGCCCGCCTTCAGCTTCTGCTCAGGTGAGTGATGTAGCCCCCACATACTTGCCGGATGTACAGCCAGCGATTCCACGCCCCCCAAACTCGCCGCATTGGCAAAAAACTTCAAGCGGTTCAATACCTCCTGCGCGCGGGCAAACTGCTCGCGCTCATCAACACCCGCCACCTCCACACAGAGCATGCCCGTAAATCCCTTCATCTGCTTCTTTGCCAGCTCGTGCTGCGGGTGCGAGGGCAACCCGCAATAGCCTACGTGTGCAATATGGGGGTGCCGCTCCAACCACTTGGCCAATGCCAATGCATTGACGTTGATCTGGTTGACGCGCAGCGAAAGCGTACGCAGGCCACGCAGCAGCAACCACGCATCAAACGGTGCCAGAGCACCGCCCAGCGACAGCAGTTTCTTCCATGCCTTATTCACGGTTTCTTCCGTACCGCAGATTACGCCTGCGGTAAGGTCGCTATGGCCACCCAGGTACTTGGTGGCACTATGCACAACGATATCGATACCGAAATCGCACGGCCGCTGGTTGATGGGGCTGGCGAACGTATTGTCGCAGATAGTCGTAATACCACGCTGCTTGGCCACCTTGCCCACATACGCAAGATCGGTCACCGCCAAGTTCGGGTTGGAAGGTGTTTCGAGGTAAATCAAGGCGGTATCATCCCGCAAGGCTTTCACGAAAGATGCGTTATCGCCTTGGTCGAAATACGACACCGCCACGCCGAACTGGGGCAGCAATTCCTTCAGCAGGATGCTGGCCGCCGAATAGTGCGATTGTTGTGCCACTACATGGTCACCTGCCTTAACCACTGTAAGGATGGCTGTGCTGATGGCCGCCATGCCTGTAGCTGTAAGCAGCGCTGCTTCGGTGCCTTCCAATTGAGCCACCACTTCGGCTGCTTGGCTGCTCACTGGGTTGCCATGGCGGTGATAAAAATACGGGTACCGGGCATCGGTAGCCGCCGCCATATACGCCTCGGCATCGGCCGAAGCGTAATACGTTGACGACTGGTAAATGGGCGGCACCACAGCCCTCGTGTCGTTAAACGACTTACCCCCGTGTATCAAATCGGTTTCTATATGACTCATGATATGTGAAATTTGAAAGGGATTGTTTTGCAACCACACAAACTTAGGCAAAAAATTTAATCTTCGCCCGCTAATTCTGTAGCTATTCGCCTGCTGATATCGATCCGGGCACCTGTGAATACGAAGATCGCCGTACCCCGTTCGCGGGCAAACCTGTTGGTTACCGAATCAGCCTTTCGGGCCTCCCGGAAATATGGGCTGGTTTCCGCCAGTTCACCTGCGGCGCCTGATGCATTCTTCACCCGGATAAGGTGGGTGTACGGCGTATCCAAATCGAACCAGTTGATGTAGTCTCCACTGAACGCTACCGCCCTTATCCCTTCAGTTGTGTAGTAGTTTATGGCTCCCGCCTGGCCGTAATTGTCGCACAACACAAGTGTTTTCTGGGGCTCGGAAAGGCCAGCATACAGCCGGTCTACCTTATATGCCAGCTCTTTCCAACCCTGCATATCGGCGTAATCTTGCGGCAGCGCGTGGTCTTTGCCGTCCTCCCAACGGTGTTGCTGCCCTCTTTCCACGATAACCGCCGGCGGCTTATTCGGAAATGCAAACTGATACATCGGTATAAAAAACAGTACCGGCACCGCCACCAGTACCGGGCGTAGGTGCCTTTTCCAACCTTTGCCGAGCACGCGGCCCAAGTAAACCGAACCGAATGCAATGTAAATGGGATATAACCCGATGGCATAATAGTCTTTCGCCCTAAAAAAGATAAACGTCGCGAGCGTGGCGAAAAACGCCCAGAAGAAAGCCCTGTACATGGCCAGCGGCCGGTGGCACCGCAACGCGTACAGCCCTGCGGCAATTACGGGCAGCGCGCCGAAAAAGAACAACAACTGGGCGGTCAGGAAGCCCCATCGGTCCACATGCACCAACTGCGTTTCCGATAATTCCCGAAGGTGCTTTATCACTGGGAAATCGTGCCGGTACTGCCAGGCCAGGTTCGGCAACACCAAGAGGATAGCCAATGCCACGGCTCCATAACATGTCTTTTTCGTCAACACTTTCCGCGCCGGCGTCAGCAGAATCGCAGGTAATAGGCCGATGAGTAGGAAAACAATATTATATTTGTTTAGGAAGCCGATGGCAAAGAACACCGCGCCAACATAAAGCCATCGGGAGTTTTCCGACCGGAGATACAACGCCACCACCGCGTAAACAGCCGTCCACGACAACACATCCAGCGAATTGGGCTGATACAGTGTATTGAGTCGCAACAGCGCCGAAAACAATACACACGTCGCCCCCAACAACCGGGCAAAGAAATTCCCACCCAATGCTTCGATCGCTTTCCATACCACCAAGAGCGTCAGTGCCCCGAAAAGTGCGGGAAAAAATTTCACCCAGAAGACTGAGTTGCCCAGCAACTTGATCACCGAAGAAATCCAAGACGTTACGGGTGGCACGGACACATAGCCCCATGCCAAATGATTGGCTTGGTCGAGGTAAAGAAACTCGTCGCGGTGCAGCTCATATACCGGGTGGATCAATACCGCTTGCAGAGCAAATTTCAAGACGATAAAGCCGGTCAGGGCCATGGTGTCTTTCGAAATGCAACGTCCACGTCTTGAGGTATTCATCAAACAAAGATAGCAAATCAGTTGGCTGCAGACCGCCGCCGCTGCACGATGTACAAGCCGACCATTACGAGTAGCACGCCCATCCCTGTGTGCCAAGAGAGCGGTTCGTCCATCAGTGCGGCGGCGATGACAAAACCGGCA
>CAZTJY010000136.1:0-9603 GCA_964613725.1 uncultured Parapedobacter sp.
TTCGGTTGGTTGGATTAAACGGAGGCGAAGCATTTCATTGATGCCATAAAATACCAATAATTTAATTATGTTTGGTGGATGAAACACACCGTCATCCGATACGCATTAATGGGTGCTTTCTTTTTGGGCTTTACTGCCCCGAACGTTGCACAAGAAAAAAAATCTCAATTCAACCATGTCGCGCGCTCCGTTTATGACTTGCAGAAAAGCGCTTCATTTTATGAGCATGTGATGCAGCTCGACACCATACCCGAGCCCTTCAAGATTGGCAAACATAAGTGGTTCGAAATAGGGCCAGGCCTATCACTGCATTTAATCAACGATGCGACAGAGATTACGGAACACCCCAGGAACACGCACATCTGTTTCAGCGTAACTTCCATGGAAGAGACCATTGCCCGGCTTAACGAGTTTGGCGTAGTTTACTACAATGTACAGTTAGAGGCCGGAAAGGTGGGCACGCGCGTAGACGGTATAAAGCAAATCTACATCCAAGACCCCGATGGATATTGGATTGAGATCAACGATGAACAAATGGAATGGTAACAGATATGCAGCAAAGGCAATGGCGGGGAGGTCCCGAAAAACGCGAAGCAAATCAACAGGTGTATGGTATCCGAGCGGTAATGGAAGCTATTGATGGTGGCAAGGAAATCGAAACGCTTTTTATACAAAGGGGGCTGTCCGGCCCGTTGTTACAAGAACTGAAGTTGCTATTGCGTCAATATGATATTGGCTACCAACAGGTGCCGGTAGAAAAGCTAAATCGGATGACGCGAAAAAACCACCAGGGAGTAATTGCCGTTATATCGCCAATTACCTATCAACGACTCGAAGATTTAGTGCCGCTTTTGTATGAAAGGGGCGAAGTGCCTCTGCTGCTTATCCTCGATGGCATTACCGATGTGCGTAACCTCGGCGCAATCGCCCGAACGGCCGAATGCGTGGGTGCTCATGCGCTTATCGTACCCAAAAAAGGGTCTGCCGAAATTAATCCAGATGCCATTAAAACATCGGCTGGCGCGTTGTTCAAAATCAGCGTTTGCCGCGAAGAGCGTTTGTCAGACACCGTTCGATTCCTTCAAGAGTCGGGCATCCAAGTAGTAGCCTGTACGGAAAAGACCGATGATAGCCTCTACACACTGGATTATTCAGGGCCAACAGCATTTATCCTCGGTTCGGAAGAGCGGGGTATTACCAGCGATCTCATTCGCTTAGCGGATAGGCTGGCACGTATACCCATGGCAGGCACCATTGCATCGCTCAACGTCTCCGTATCCGGCGGTGTGGTACTTTATGAAGCGCTCCGCCAGCGGCTGGAAATCGTTCAATAATTAACAACGGTGTCCCGGGGGAAGCCACTACTTCTTGTCGGCTTCCTTCGCTGCTGCCAAGGCTTTTTTCCGTTTCTTAGCGGACTGCCTCCGTCGGCCATACGTACCATTCACAATTTTACCGCGTTTCGTTTTCTTGTCTCCTTTTCCCATGTTGATTAGCTAAAGTCAAACCATAATGAAATCGGGTTACCGAAAATTTCAAACGAATATAAGCATTAACACGGTCAAAAGCGAAATAAAATGGCATCGATTTTCGCAGCCGCAATCGTTTATTTGTGTTAATTATAAGTTAATTTATATTTATTTATCATTGTAAATGAATAGTTTATACATGTTATTTAATGTTTGAATATAAGTTATTTTAGGCACCTGGGCTCCCGTTGCGTGAAAGAAATATTATCTTCGTCTACAATGGAAAGGCAATATAGGTTCGACGGATTATCCGTCCGTGTGGAAGTCACGGAAGGTTTGGTGCGTATTGTCAATGACCTGCCGTTAAAACAGGCATTGGATAAGCAACTGCAAGCGACCACGGCAAGCCTCGTAACGCAGATTAAAGCCGACTATGAGGGTGCTTTTGGCCGCGCGCTGGCTATATCCGACGAGTCTTTCATTGCGGAAATATGGGGGCATTTATATGCTGATTATTTATTATTGAAATACAGTAAGTTGTTGAAGTGTATATTGCGTTTTGGTTTATATGATAGGTTCATGCGTTCCTGCGAAGTGATTGATTGCGGGGAACACGGAAAGGATCCCAATCGATGGTTATGGAATCAACTCGCGCCTTTCCGGAGAACGCTGCGCAGACGGTTAACCAACCTGCCGCTCTCCCGGTTCGAAGGCAAACGCCGATAAACCATTATTAAGCCACCTCCCGCATGTCGACAGCGACTACGCGCGAAACACCTTGCTCCACCATGGTAACGCCATAGATGATATCGGTACTGGCTATTGTGCGCTTATTGTGCGAGACGATAATGAACTGAGACTGATCCGAGAATTTTCGGATAATGTTATTGAATTTATCGATGTTGGTGTCATCCAACGGGGCGTCCACTTCATCAAAAATACAGAAAGGCGCTGGTTTTAGGAGGTATAAAGCAAACAGCAGGGCGGTTGATGTGAGCGTTTTTTCGCCTCCGGACAGCTGGTTGATCGACAGGGGGCGTTTCCCTTTGGGGCGAGCCATGATATCGATATCGGATTCCAAAGGGTTCTCCGGGTCGGTAAGAATAAGATCGCAGGTATCTTCTTCGTTGAATAGTGACCGGAACACCGTGATGAAGTTGTCGCGGACGCGTGTAAAAGCAGCCATGAATTTCTCGCGGGCGGTATCGTCGATTTCCTGGATGGTTTCCAATAATGAATTCTTTGCGTCGAGCAGGTCTTGTTTTTCCTTGATGATGAACGTGTAACGCTCATTCATTTCCTGATAAGCCTCCATCGCCATCGGATTGATGCTACCGAAGTCGTCCAATTGCCGCCGCAGTTTCTCCGTTTTTTGACGTAGCGTATCCTCATCGTCCTGCTGCGTGGCTGTTGTATCGGCACCCTCATCTGCCGGCAGCGCGAGCTCATTGATATCGACCGAGAATTCGACGGCTAGCCGTTCTTTTAGCGCGTTGAGATCGAGTTTTAAGGTCGTTTTCTTATCCCGGAGCTCGTCGAATAGTATATCTACATGCTCTTTTTTCCGCCGTAATTGGGCCACTTCTTCCTCTTTTTCATTGATTTCGCCGCGGGAGGTATAGTAGTCTTCTTCTACTTCTTGCAGGCCCTTTTCATAGGCTTCTTTCTGTGCATACATCGCCACGAGATCTTCATCAGAGTCATCGACGTGTTGCAGTGTGTCCTTGATTGCGACCTGTACTTGTTCGTATTCCACTGCATTTTTAGCAATCCGTTCTTCATAGGTGTCCCGTAGACTTTCGCGGTATTCGAGGTCTTTTGTGACACTCGCCACGGCGTTTTGCTGCTGGTGGAAACGGATGTTCTCTTGGTTGAATGCAGACGATTTATCGGTCAGTACGTCAGATAGTTCTTGGTAGGCAACTTGCATTTCGTGCAACTTGGCACCGCTACTTTCTTTAGCGGCATTCAATGCCTCTAGCCGTGGTTCGGCTGTCAGGAGATCGGCCGAAATGCCTGCCATCTTCTGCTCGATATCCTGTTTTCGGTTCCGGCTGTTGGTAATGAAAGCCTCGTACTGTTCCTGCTTGGTTTTCACCGATACCAATTCGTTGTTCAGCCGGTTCAACTGCCGGTCGAGCTCTTCCATGTCGGATTTCCGCGAACTTCCTTTCAGGGTAGCCAACTGCTGTGTAGCGTCATCCCATGCGGCCTGCTGCTTCGTAATACGTTGGCCGAGTGATTTGATTTCCTTGGCTAGGTTCTCCAGGTTTTTTGCGCGACCGATACGTTTGCCCTCGAATAATCCAACGGAACCACCTGATAGGCCCAGCATATGCTTGCTGAACTTACCGCTTTTATGGAGTATAACGACTGCCTCTGCGGGCAACGGGTTATCCAATGCCCGTTCGTCTTCGGTATCGAGCAAATATACATTGTGCAGTAATATACGGCAAAGGGGAAGATACCGTTCCTCCACACTGATGATGGCTAATGCCGGGATGAGCTGTTCCTCTCCCTGCACTGCTGGTACGGTTTGGCCGACCCCTTGAATGGCATCGAGCACGAAAAAATTCGCCCTGCCGCGTGCCCCGTCGCTAAGCAGTCGGATGGCTTGGACAGCCTCATCTGCACGTTGCACCACATAGTGGTTCATGTAAGGTTCCAAGTAGTTTTCAATGGCGACCCTATATTCCTCTTGGCAGAATAGGATATCTGAAAACAACGGGTATTGGTTTTTCCAGCCGGCGTTTTTACGTAAGAAACGTATTGACTCTGGAAAACCTTCCAGGTTGTCAACTAACGATTTCGTGAGGTTGTATTCGTTCTGCTTGGCGTCGAGCTGCCGGTTGTCGCGCGTAAGCTCTTCGTTGAGCGACTGGATAACGGCTTCGGTGCTGGCCACCTGTTCCTGGATAGCGGTTTCGGCCGCAACCGCGGCATCATAAGCCTGCTGAACGGCCTCGGTCCGCCCTTCAAGTTCGGCCACCAATATATTGAATTGGTTGAGCTCAGCCGCTTTAGACTCCACGTCGCTTACATTGCGCAGACTTTCCTGCTCCAATGCATCGTGTTGTATTCGCAACACAGCGATTTCCTTTTCCAGCTTATAGCTTTCATTCTGTTCGTCGCTATACTGCCTTGTCGCGGCGTCGAGCTTTTGCTTGGCCGCATGTTGTTGCCCGCGCAGCTCGTCTACCTCGGCTCGATGCTGTTCCAACGAGGCTTTAACGACATCAAGTTTTTGTTGCGCTTCCCGGTGCTCCTCGTTGAGACGCTTGATATTATAGAGCACATGGTTGAGTTGCTGCCGATCCTGCGTGAGCTCGCCGCTGATGCGTGTTTCCTTATCCTGTAAATTCCGGAGTTGCTCATTTTTGACTTTCTTTTCGCTCTCGTAAGCCCTTATCTTGGCCACATATTCGTTGGTGGCACGCTGCTGCGCCGCTAGGTTCTTCTCTTTAACGAGGCTTTCCTTTTTAAGCTGCTGGGCGAGGCCTTCCAATTTTGCAATCTCGGTGCTGATTTGCGCTTGCTCGGTGCGGTGGTTGAGTTCCTGGGCATCAAGCGCAGCCAATGACGCGCTGAAATGGGCAATGCGGTACGTGGCTAATGCAATACTAAGCGCCTTATATTGTTCCTTCAGCCGGTAATAGCGTTCGGCCTTCTTGGCCTGGTTCTCGAGCGTCTTTAGGTTTTTCTCGATTTCAAACAGCAGGTCATCCACCCGCTCCAAGTCGCTCTCGGTATCCCTTAGCTTGTTTAGTGTTTGCTTTTTACGGACCTTATATTTAGAAATACCCGAAGCTTCTTCAAAAAGCATCCGGCGTGAGTTCTCCTTGTTGTTGATGATCTCGTCGATCATCTTTAATTCGATGATTGAATAGGTGTCGGCTCCAATGCCGGTGTCCAGGAATAAATCGGTGATATCCTTGAGCCGGCACTTCACGTCGTTGAGTCGGTATTCACTTTCGCCGCTGCGGTAAAGCTTACGGGTGATAGTTACCTGGGAGAATTCCGTGGGCAGGACGTTTTTCGTGTTGTCGAACGACAATGATACTTCGGCCAGATTGGCTGCTTTACGGCTCTTCGTTCCGTTAAAGATGATGTTTTCCATCTTTTCGGAGCGCAACACACGTGTGCTTTGCTCGCCCAACACCCATCGGATAGCATCTACGACGTTGGATTTTCCACATCCGTTTGGCCCGACGATAGCGGTGACACCTTCGTTGAAATGAATGGTGATCTTGTCGCCAAAACTTTTAAAACCCTTTATTTCGAGTTTGGTGAGTTGCATCTACGCCACGGTTCCTGTTATTCTTCCTGTGCGAATTTAAGCATTTGGTTTGATTTTTTTTGCCTAACGGTAGTTTGAATCGGAACGTCCAATCAAATCGCGTTGGTTTTGCACATTGCGACGACACGGATTATGGATATATGAGGGTGAGCAGGAAGGTGCAGGATACTTCCTCGGGCTATTTTGCGTTATTTAGTAAGAGCCTGTTTAAATTTGTATGGTTAGATTTTTTATAGGCTATTTTTGAGCGAAACGAGGCGAATTTCGCAGGGATAGCCGGAAGCCTATCCCGAGAAAATTCAACGAAATTGCAGCCGAAAAGAGTCATAAAAAACAATTAGATAAATTTTAAACAGGCTCTAAACGTAATATAAACCAATCGATGAATAAACAAATGGTAACGCGACGGGTGCTGGTTATGGTTTTTTTAGCTTTTGTGCAGCCGCTTACCTTCTTGGCACGTGCACAGCCGGATGCATCGGAGAGCGTACCTGCGGACATGTGGTGGGGCTGGGAATTTTTAGGACGGATGCATCCTATGCTAGTGCATTTTCCGGTATCGTTGTTATTGATTGCTGCCTTGATGGAGTTGTTGACTTACCGCCGTTTCCAGTCGCAACTGCGTACCGGTATCAACTGGCTCGTTTTCATAGGGGGTTCAAGTGCCGTCATCGCTGCGTTATGTGGTTGGTTGCTTGCGTGGACCG
This sequence comes from uncultured Parapedobacter sp., assembly GCA_964613725.1. GTDB lineage: Bacteria > Bacteroidota > Bacteroidia > Sphingobacteriales > Sphingobacteriaceae > Parapedobacter. Next base: position 6,474 of record CAZTJY010000136.1, read on the forward strand.
GCGAATATGGTGGCGACACTTTCTACGCCCATCAATGGTCCGGGACCGCTACCGCGGTGCTTGGTGCGTTGGCCGGATTATCACTGTGGGGGGTGGTCTATAAAAGGCGACTGTTTTTTATCAAGACATATCAAATTACATTGCTTCTTTCATCCGTAGGCGTTTTCCTTGCAGGCCACTATGGCGGTTCCCTTACCCACGGTCAGGATTACCTGCTGGGTGTCACACCCTGGAGAGGCGAGGACGAACGGATGGCGGCATTGGGGGGTGCGCCAACTACCGTAGCGTGGCAATCGTTCGCGCAGCTCGACACCTTGGACGAACAGCAAGAGGCCCAATTGAACATGGCCGTCCGCACGGTGCTGGCCCATCGCTGTTTCCAATGCCATAGCAGCGATAAGACGGAAGGGAAATTACGCCTCGACCAGCGGGAGTTTGTATTCCGAGGCGGCGAGTCAGGGCCCGCCATCCTGCCCGGCGATGTAGACAACAGTGAATTGGTTCGCCGCATTACGTTGCCAGTGGGACATAAGGAGGCCATGCCCGGAAAAGGCAAGCCGCTGGATGATAATGACGTAAATCTGATTAAGCTCTGGGTAGCGAAGGGCGCACCATGGCCAGAACATATCAAGGGGATTTTCCCCATGGCGCCGCTAGCGCCGCGGCGGCCCGATTTACCACCGACAACGAACGGGTTGGAAAACCCCATAGACCGATGGGTCAATGCTTATTTTCGGAGCAATCAACTTACATGGCCCGACGTGGTAGACGACAGGATATTTCTCCGGCGCATTTATTTCGATTTGATCGGATTGCTACCTACGCCTCGGCAATTGCGTGATTTCGAAGAAGATATGCGGCCCGATAAACGGGCGCAGGTAGCCGCAGAATTATTAGGTCGCAACGATGACTACGCTGTGCATTGGACCACTTTTTGGAATGATTTGCTTCGCAACGATTATACCGGGCCGGGCTACATCACCAACGGCCGCTTCAATATTTCCGACTGGTTATACCGGGCGCTCGTGGACAACAAGCCTTACGACCAGTTCGTGAAAGAGTTGCTGGATCCTGATGAATCTTCGAAAGGTTTCATAAAAGGCATCCAATGGCGGGGAGCTGTCAATAGCAGCCAAACTACCGCAATGCAGGCCGCCCAGAACGTGTCACAGGCGCTGTTGGGTGTGAATTTGAAATGTGCCTCTTGCCATGATAGCTTTGTGAGCGACTGGAAGCTGGATGACGCGTATGCCTTTGCCAATATCTTCTCCGAAAATCAACTCGAAATCGCCCGTTGTGATATACCTACCGGACAAATGGCCGATACGAGGCTGCTTTGGCCCGAGCTTGGAAGCATTACAAAAAACGGATCGGTCAAAGAGAAGTCGCGCGAACTTGCACAGTTGCTCACACGGCCCGAAAATGGACGCCTCTATCGCACGTTGGTAAACCGGATATGGGCGCAGCTGATGGGACGCGGCATCGTAGCACCGACCGATGAAATGGATAACGAGCCCTGGAGCAGGGATCTCCTGGATTGGTTGGCGGTAAATTTTGTGGATAGCGCATATGATATAAAACATTTGCTTTATCTGATCACCACCTCTACGACCTATCAGCTTCCGTCTGTAGCCATTGCCGACCCGGCGACAATCAACAAAGCTGGTTTTGTGTTTAAAGGGGCGTTGAAGAGAAAGCTTACTGCCGAGCAATATGCCGATGCCATCAGTACGATCGTCCATCCATTGTATCCAACGACATCCTTGAAGTATAATCCGGAAGGCGATGACGCATCTTATAAAGCGTCCCACCCGTTCGTGCGTGCAGCGTTGGTGCAAAACGACCCGTTTCTGACCGCGCTTGGCCGTCCCAGCCGCGAAAACATCATTAGCGTGCGCGATGGGCAAGCCACGCTGTTACAGGCCATGGAGTTGACCAACGGCGCCTTATTGAATGAGACGCTGATAGCCGGTGCGCGGGGGTGGATGGCGACTCACCAAGACGAGGAAGGGCTTATCACCGCTATTTTCATGCAAAGCCTTGGGCGCCAGCCGTCGGAGGATGAGCGGCATGTATCGCGTGAAATCCTGGGTGAGCAGATGGATACGACCAGCGTTCAGGACTTGTTATGGTCTGTGGTGTTGTTACCCGAATTTCAATTTATCGAATAATCAATATAGCTATGGACCGACCTTACAACAGGCGAAGTTTCTTGAAAGCGGCTACTGCCGGTACCTTGGGTGCATTGGCTGCCGGTGCGCCGCTCGCCGGATTCCTGAATTCGTGCTCCGGAATGCAAGCAAGCGCGGACGCGGTCATCTTGCTATGGATGGCCGGTGGCATGGCCCATACGGACACGTTCGACCCCAAAACCTATACACCGTTTGAAAAAGGGTTGGATTCCAACCGGGTATTAAGTACTTTTCCGTCCATTCCGACGGCATTGGATGGTATCTCTTTTTCGAAGGGTTTGGAATCTATGGCTTCGCTGATGGATAAGGGCACACTTATCCGCTCGTATGTAGCGGCCGATCTTGGGCATATCTTGCATTCGCGGCACCAGTACCACTGGCATACCTGCTATGAACCGCCACAAACCGTGTCCGCGCCTCATATTGGTGCCTGGATAGCGCAGGAGCTTGGCCCGAAAAACCCCGTAATCCCGCCGTTCATTGATATCGGCCAACGGATGACGGTGGGCGAAGCGGAAGAACTCAAGGCTTTCCATACCGCCGGCTTCCTTGGCAGTGAATACGGACCTTTCATGATTCCCGATCCTTCCGCTGGACTCGATGCTGTAAAACCACCTGCAGGGATGTCATTTAGCCGGTTTGAACGGCGCAACCAGCTGTACACCGAACTGCTCGATAAAAACGCAATCGGTGACTTTGGTAGTGACTATCAAAAGGAATCATTCAAAAGATCGATGGAACAGGCGTATATGCTGCTTAAGTCGCCCGAGGCCAAGGCATTCGACCTGCGGGAGGAACCGGAGGAACAGTACAAGGTATATAACACCGGCAAATTCGGATTGGGATGTTTGATGGCACGGAGGCTTATCTAGAAGTGTGCGCGGTTTGTCAGCGTAACTAACGAGAATGAACCATAAATGGTTTGGGATACCCACGAA
>CAZTJY010000137.1:0-9576 GCA_964613725.1 uncultured Parapedobacter sp.
GCGGCGTCGCCATTGCTGTATTTAATATGCCAACGGTCGGGTAGTTTAGGGTTCTTTTTCAGCCAATCGCCCGTAGTGGCCGAGCGGCCTTTGAACCGGGTGTCGTGCTGTTTCAACCACTCTGCTTCCGGAAGTCCCTTGGCCCATACGGCTTGAGGTTCCGGACGGATCAGAATGCGATCGCCAAACCGTTCCAGTTTTTCAAAATCACCACAATCGATAAGTTCGTAGTCTTCCCAGTATTGGGGAGTAAGGAGTTGAATACTGTTCGCTGTCAAAGTAAGCCTGCTTTGCGTCAAAGATAGGGATTAAATTGAACACCGATGGCAGGCATTTTTAAGCGGCATCGAGAGCGTTTAGGAATATGACGCAGATAAATCGGTAATTATCCACCCTATCGGCGTCATACGCGCTCCATCAAAACCGTTCTTTCGCGGCTTTCATAAATGGGCTCGCAAACACGAAACTATTCAATTCTTCCACATCGGAATGGCCAATTTCCTTATTCGAACCCTCCCACCACTTCTGTCCTTTGTATAAAAAGATGATATGGTCGCCGATGCCCATCACCGAATTCATGTCGTGGGTTACCACCACCGTGGTGCACTTATACTCTTCGGTCAAATTTGCAATCAATTCGTCGATTACGATAGCTGTCTCCGGATCAAGACCCGAATTGGGTTCGTCGACAAAAAGGTACTTCGGGCTCATACTGATGGCACGGGCAATACCCACACGTTTCTTCATCCCTCCCGAAAGCTCTGCTGGATACAACTTGTTGCTGCCTGCAAGATTCACTCGCTCCAAGCAAAAATTGGCCCGGTCAATTTTCTCGCTTCGGCTCATATCCGTAAACATCTCCAACGGAAAAATGATGTTCTGTTCTACCGTCATCGAATCAAATAGTGCCGAATTTTGGAACAACATCCCGATTTCCTTGCGGATAGGTATGCGGTTTTCGAAATCCATCCGTGTAAAATCCTCGCCATGGTAGAGCACCCTACCTTGCTCGGGTCGGTGCAGCCCTACCATGCATTTCAAGAGCGTGCTCTTCCCCGATCCTGAGCCGCCGATAATCAAGCTTATTCGGCCCGGCTCAAACTTGGCGTCAATTCCCTGCAATACGTGGTTGTCACCGAAAGATTTATGGATGTTTTGAACTTCAATCATACGCTGTCGTTGGTAAAAGGATTAAAGCATAAGGGCTGTGACAATATAGTCGGCCACCAAAATAGTAATACAACTGATAACCACACCACGCGTGCTGGCTTGGCCAACCTCCAATGCGCCACCACGCACATAAAACCCTTTGAAGGCGGAAACCGAGGTGATGATAAACCCGAAAACAAACGCCTTCACCAAGGCCACCGCCACCGTATAACCTATGAATCCATCGGTAATCCCATTGATGTAATCAGCCGGCGTAACCGCACCTGAGAGTGCCCCGCCCAGCAAACCGCCTACCAATGCCAAGAAAATAGACATAATGACCAATACCGGAATCATCGTGATGCCGGCCAATATTTTGGGAAGAATTAAATATCCCGGCGCATTGATGCCCATGATTTCCAGCGCATCGATCTGTTCCGTGACCCGCATCGACCCAATCTGCGACGAAATGGACGACCCGACTTTACCGGCCAAGACCAAAGCAGTGATGGTGGGGCTGAGCTCCAAAATACTCGAATCGCGATTAATCTGCCCGATAACTGAGGTGGGAATTAAATCAGACACCAATTGGAAAGCAATCTGCATCGTCATTACCGCCCCAACGAAGGTCGAAATAATCGCAATAAGCCCAAGCGATCCTACGCCGATGTCATTCATCTCGTGAATGATTTCTTTCCAGTATATCCGCCATTTTTCCGGTCGCCGAAAGACCGATTTCAACAGCAATAAATATTGTCCGAAATAAGTAAAAAACATAAACCGTTGCCTGAACTATCAATAATAGCGTTAAAGATACAGGTTTTGCAGTTACAACGAAAATCCTAACGTATTGTTTGTTCGAGGGACCAAGTTCTGAGTAAATACCTAACTTTGAAAACGACATCAAAGAATAAAAATGCGCTTATGCTACAATCAATGTACCGCACTGCTTTAATTACCGGAGCAACAAAGGGAATGGGATTAGCAATTACCAACAAATTGGCAGCCTTAGGTTACCATTTGTTGCTAACAGCGAGGAAGGTGGACGAGCTTGAAACGTTGAAGATTACGCTCGAAAGCCAACACGCGGGCGTTACCGTGCACTACAGGGCTTACGATGTTGCTGACACTTCACAGCTCAATGGGTTAATCAACTGGGTAAACGGCATGGTCGTAGCACCGGATATCCTCATAAACAATGTTGGTATTTTTAAGCCTGTATCGGTACTGGATGAGACCGACGAGGATTTCCATCGGCAACTGCAGGTCAATTATATAACACCACATCTCCTATCACGCGCCATCGGCCGACGCATGCGTAAAAACCACCATGGCCATATCTTCAACATCAGTTCCATTGCCAGCCGAGAACCCGTTTCATCCGCCGGTACCTACACTGTAACAAAATTTGCGGTAAGGGGTCTAACCCATGTATTGCGGGAAGAATTGAGGCCACACGGGGTGAAGGTGACCGAAATCATCCCGGGTTCAACGCTGACTTCCTCGTGGGAAGGCTCCGAAATCCCTGCCGATCAGTTTATTCTGCCGGCAGACATCGCCGAGGCTATCGTAACCTGCCTGCGGATGAGTGACGGGGCTACCGTGGAGGAAATCATCATAAAACCCAGATACGGTAACAGTTAAAAAGGAGGAATCCATGGAAAAGAAACTTCAACGCATACCGCATGAAGGTGCAGTGGCAGGCATCTGCGCGGGCCTGGGCGCGTATTTCGGTGTAGATAAAACTTGGGTAAGGATCGCTTTCATCATCAGCGTCTTTTTTTCAGGTTATATGGGCATCGGGCTACTGGGCCCTATTGTTTACATCGTGCTTTGGATTGTGCTTCCCGTAAAATCGTTTGTATTGCCCCATGACCCCTTTGACGTGGACTACCGCACGCAACCAACTCCGCCAACCGGCGATGATTTTGGAAGCTATTCGAACCCGAACTGGGATCATGGATTCGGATCCGTGAGAAATACAAAAACAAGCAAGGACCGTTATGTGGCGGGGTTGATTTTGGTAGCACTAGGCGTATTCTTTTTATTGCACCAGCTGGATATTTTTTATTGGCGGGACTTTGCGCGCTTCTGGCCCGTATTGATTATTGTACTGGGTGTGGCCACCATCTTTGGGGCTTTCAAGCCTCGGAAGCAAAAACCGTTTTTCGTCAATGAGACGAAAGCCCATACATCCGAGACACAAGTGCCCGGCGACAAACCAGACAGCCCCGCCGACAATACGGGCACCGACCATGGTTACACCAAATAATTGAACGTGTTATGAACAAAGAAAAATTTAGCTGGGGACTCATCCTACTGTTCGTAGGCGGCGTCTTGTTATTGGATAACCTAGACGTCATTGATTTTTACTGGCGGTCCGTATTCAGCATGTGGCCCGTTATCCTCATCATCATCGGTGTTAACCTACTCGTGCCTAAACGTGGTATCGGTAATGTTATATCGATTGTGGTCACCATCGCTGCGTTGGCTTTCTTGGCTTTCCGGGGCACCTTTCCACCAAACGATAGCTGGTGGACATTCGATAACAAAGGATGGAAGACGGAAAAGCGCAAAGCAAGCGACAACAGAAGCCGCGAAAAATCAAGTGGTACATTTACCCATGCGTATGACAATGCCATCACCACAGCACATCTCCACATCAAAGGCGGGGCGGTAGAATATGAAATCAGCGGACTGACAGACGCGCTGTTCCATGCCGAAGCAACGAGCACAATCGGAGGACACCAGTTGGAAACAAAAACCGATGGTTCCAATGCCGACCTGACATTCAGCATGCGGGATACCAAAAAAGGCAATTGGGACATGCAGGGCGATGAAAACAAGGCCGAAATCCGCTTGAACCGACACCCGATATGGCATATTTCACTCGATATGGGTGCTGGTGCGGCTGAGTTTGATCTTACGCAATATAAGGTCGCAGCGCTTAATTTCAACGGTGGTGCCGCCTCATTCGAAGCAAAACTAGGTATGCCGCTTGAAGAAACGACTATAACGGCCGAGTCTGGCGTAGCCAGTGTGGAAATAGAAATACCTCGTGCCGCCGCTTGCAAAATCGTCGTCAAATCGGGATTGTCCTCCAAGGATTTCCCGGGTTTCACGAAACAATCCGACGGTTCTTATACCACACCAGGTTATGAGGGGGCAAACAACCGGTTTCTCGTTAACCTAAAAGGCGGCTTGAGTTCATTTACCGTAAAACGTTACGATTAGGTGATGAACACGCTTCCCGACCGGTTCGATGTCGTCATCGGGGGAAAGCCCGAGGGTCCCTTTTCCCTGGACGAGTTGCGCCGCATGGACCTCGGCCCAACAGACTTCGTCAAGCCGTCGGGATATCCCGAATTTAAGGAGATACGGGAGATTGCCGAATTAAGTGGCCTGCTCAACATAGCTTACCAAACCACACGCCCGCAGTATTTTGCCACGTTGGATATGCGCTTGCTCGCGACAGGAATCGATTATTTCATTGCTTGCTGCGTATATGCAGCGCTAGCGGCGATTTACCTTGCGGGTACCCCAAATGCAACCGAAAGTATTTCCGCATTGCTCTTCGGACTGGTCATCGTACCGCTTGCGAAATTTGTATTGTGTGTGGTTATGGAGGGGTCTAAAAAGCAAGCCTCTATCGGTAAGATGCTTATCGGCATAAAGGTAACCGATGCTCAAGGTAAGCCCATTGGTTATGGAAAAGCATTCGGCCGGAACATAGCCAAACTCATAGGGATCGCAACGTTGGGCATTGGCTTCCTCACCGGATTCTTTGATCGACGCCAGCAGTGCCTGCATGATAAAATTGCGCGGACATTGGTTATCAAAGACAGGTTGATTTAATTGGAGATTTGTTTTATGCACATCCGTGCGGTGGTTGCCGTTTAATACGATTCTTTTCTGCTTCGTAATCTGTTTCTTTTCTTTTTACCGCTCTCCCGCCGCGAAGGCGAGTTCTTTCGGATTGACCAGAAAGAAGCAAAGAGTCAAGGCATGCCTGTTCCGTTGCAACTCGTTGCCGCATACCCGATAGCGAACCGAAGCCACCCCGTACACTTACCCATCCCTTCGTTCGTCGGTTCGCTGCAGTGCGGTGCCTTCGCGGGTTAGCCGGACATGCCTGGCTACCGGTTGCTGCCTCCGCAGGCTAGGCCGTCCGCGTTTGGATGGTACTGGATTCGCCCCGACGCAGTAAGCAATAGAGCAAGCGGAACCCCGCCATCGGATGGACCATGGGGGCAGGCGGCCTAGGGCTCACGCCGTTGCACCAACGGGTAGGCGGAACGACAAATGCGACGCAGCCTTGATTTTTGTCAAACTTTTGATCAAGCAAAAGTTTGTTGATCCCGCGGCGAAAGCGCGGGAAAAACTCTCCAATATTTCCACCAATCAATATATTAATCATTATCGCTAACTTTGCAGGAATATGGATACTAAAATCGGAATCACGTTGCCGGGTGGTTATTGCAACTCACTGACCGGCTATTCCAGGTGGCATACCCGCGAGGTACCCATAGGCCATATACCGATGGGTGGCGATAATCCGATACGCATCCAGAGCATGACCACCGTAGATACGATGGACACCATCGGCTCTGTGGAACAGACCATCCGTATGGTGGAGGCGGGCTGCGAATATGTACGGATTACTGCGCCCAGCATCAAGGAAGCTAATAACCTTGCCGAAATAAAAAAAGAACTTCGTAAGCGGGGATATGATGTACCGCTTGTTGCCGACATCCATTTTACACCCAATGCCGCTGAAGTTGCTGCACGAATCGTAGAAAAAGTGCGCATCAATCCCGGAAATTATGCCGACAAGAAAAAGTTCGACCAACTGAATTATACGGCGTCGGCCTACCAATCCGAGTTGGAGCGCATCTATACGAAGTTTGCACCGCTGGTGAAAATATGCAAAGAATACGGTACGGCCATGCGGATTGGAACCAACCACGGTTCGCTTTCCGACCGCATCATGAGTCATTATGGCGACACACCAGAGGGAATGGTGGAATCGGCTATGGAATTCATCCGAATTTGTGAAGACCTCGATTACCATCGCATCGTGGTCTCTATGAAATCAAGCAACCCGCAGGTCATGGTTCGCGCATACCGTCTCTTGGTAGAAACGATGGTAGCTGAAGGAATGAACTATCCGTTGCACCTCGGCGTAACGGAAGCTGGCGACGGCGAAGACGGCCGTATCAAGTCGGCAGTCGGCATCGGTACACTGCTTGAGGATGGCTTGGGAGACACCGTGCGCGTGTCCCTCACGGAAGAACCTGAACTCGAGGCCCCCGTTGCGATAGCGTTGGTAAACCGATATAAAATGCGCCAAACAGCGGATATCGGAGAGACCATCACCTTACCAGGCCAACGCGTATTAGACCCTAGCAGTAGGCCTACCGCTTACACATCCCGGGAAGTCAACGTATTCATCGGGGGTACGCAGGTGCCTCGGGTAGTGGTCGATATTTCCCAAAAAAACCTCAAAGATCCTCATATCCTCACCGAGGTCGGATATAAATACGACCCCTGGCTCGATAAATACCACATGGGTGAACAATCCGTGGATTTCGTCTACCTTGGCAGCACACTCCCGTCCTTCACCATGCCGGGTAACCTTAAACAACTTTATGATTATTCCACATGGATGACCATCCAAGATAGGACCAATATCCACCCGTTATTCTCATTAAACCAATTCGTAGACGCAACGGACAGGGATTCCCATCTGAATTTGGTGCGGATACGGTACGCGGATATCGGAACACCTGCTTTTGGAGCATTACCGCTAGACCAAACCATCATCTTCGTGTTGGAAACCGACGTGCTTCACGGAATGGCCGACCAACGGCAGTTTTTCGGGGCGCTCTCCGACCTGGGTCTCGACAATCCGGTCATCATCCGGCGGCAATATCCTGCAGCGGATTTTACCGGCCCGCTTGGCGACCTCGCAGACCCCCAAGAACCGTTGTCAAAACTGCAGCTGTATGCGGCTACTGATATTGGCGCACTACTGGTCGACGGCATGGGCAGCGGAATATGGATAGATTCGCCGGCAACGCCTACCGATAAATTGGTCTCTGCATCATTCGCCATCCTTCAAGCAACCCGATCACGTATTTCCAAAACGGAATATATATCATGCCCTAGCTGCGGCCGTACGCTATTCGACCTTCAGGAAACTACCCAAATGATACGGAGCAGGACCAATCATCTCAAGGGCCTAAAGATTGGCATCATGGGGTGTATTGTGAACGGGCCGGGCGAGATGGCCGACGCCGACTATGGGTATGTTGGTGCGGGGCCGGGAAAAATTACCCTCTACCGTGGCAAAGAAGTAGTTAAGCGTAATGTTATTGCGGTTAACGCGTTAGACGAACTCATCGAAATCATCAAGGGAGACGGTAGGTGGATCGATCCGGAATAGAAAAACCAATAAGGGAGGAAAAGGGGTAACGAAAAACTTTAAAGAACAGAGATACGTTTCACCACAGTCTCCGTGCCCGCCGATACACGGATAAAATAAAACCCGTTTGCAAGCTTATTATTGGTATCAAATACATGGCTTTGGGGGCCAGCATCCAGTTCTTGATTGAGGAGCGTCATCACCTCATTACCCAACGCATCCATCACCTTGATGGAAACGGCACTTTGCTTGTCCAAGCGGTAAGAAAGACTGATCTGATCAACAATGGGATTTGGAAAAACCTTCACGCTGCTCAACAGTTTGTCATTAGCAACGTTATCTGATTTAAACGGAAAGAAACCCTTGAATGAGGAAAAAAACGACCGTTGAGCACGCCTTCCAGTAGATGGGGAGGCCAAATCAGTTACCTTGGCATCCGACTCCTTCGCCACACGACTTGTATCTGCAGCAACTGCGCGCTCCTGTGCCGCATCAGCACTCCCCACGAGTATCGCTGCGCTCAACGTCAGTACTGGAATAATGTGGTGTAAAAACTTCCTCATAGGGTATCAATCATTCGATTTATGGTGTCATGCCTTGGTTCTAATTTAAGTTCTCTAAATCACAATCCACGCTCTTACCTCCTACAAAGATAGGTCATCGTGCCCAATGCACCTAGACAAATATAGATTTTTTTATCAATTTAACAATTTTTAACAAGACAGAACGTTGTATGCTGTTGCATGCACCCACTATGTCCCCGGGGATGGTGTGTTGGTTCCCGCTTCCTCGTCGACGGCGCCATTAAGCTTGGAGTGCCTATAACCATAGCCGAAATAGACGACCAAACCAATTGCCAGCCATATGAGGAAGATAAACCAATTACTAGCCCCTAACTGTGACATCAAGTACAGATTTATTAGAATACCGGCAACGGGCAATAGGGAAAATCGATGGCGAAAGCCCATGACACAAAGGACCACCCACACCAACCAGAAAATGACCATAAGAAGTTTATGCTCAAAGATATCAGCCATGGACATATTACGCCATTCAGTAATGGTGTCTTTTCCAAAATGGTAAATGCCATAGATAGCCACTAAGAGTCCCGCTGTAATCAGATAACGCCCATTGATATAGGGCACCTTGAATTTTGATTGCTTGGAGATGCCCGAATAATCCATGTATAACACGCCCGAACAAACCAGTATGAATGCGAAAAATGTGCCGACGCTTGTGAGATCGACAAAGAAATCCATCTTGAAAAACAATGCCGGTATGGCCACCATAAAGCCCGTCACTATGGTTGCAAACGACGGTGTCTTATATTTAGGATGGATGGTCGCAAATCGCTTCCAAAGTAACCCATCGCGGCTCATAGTCATCCAGATACGTGGCTGGGCAAGTTGGAAGACCAACAAAGCGCTTGTAATGGCTACCACCGATGTCACAGACACAATCCCAGCCATATAGTCTACCCCTACATATTCGAAAACAAACGACAAGGGATCTTTCACATTCAATTCGGTATAGTTGACCATCCCCGTAAGCACTAGTGTGATCAAAATGTACAAGACAGCGCAGATCAGCAGGCATAATATCATGGCTTTGGGCAAATCACGCTGGGGGTTCCGGCATTCTTCTGCCGTGGTGGAAATAGAGTCGAAGCCAATAAAGGCAAAGAACACAGCAGCGACGCCACTAAGCACACCACCCACTCCGTGGGGGGCAAACGGCACCCAGTTTTCGGGCTTCACAAAGAAAGCACCGCCGAAAATGACGAACAAGATAACGCCGATCTTGATCGCCACCATCACATTACTTGCTGTCCGCGATTCCTTGATGCCGATGTAAACCAACCAAGTGACCAAAAAAGTAATCAATCCAGCGGGTAGGTCAAATATGATAGGGATATCACCCAGACGGGGGGCCTGCTGGTATGCCAGCGCAGCGGCGCTGTCGGCAGCCGACAGCGCCGCTGCACCTTGCTCTTGTAACCGCAC
>CAZTJY010000138.1:0-9555 GCA_964613725.1 uncultured Parapedobacter sp.
TATGATTGAACTCCCCGTGATCCCAGCGAACCAATTGCAGCGCAAGCCCGATTGGCTACGCGTGAAATTGCCGGTAGGTAAAGAATATCGGCATGTGCGCAGTTTGGTTGACGAGCATAAGCTGCATACCATCTGCGAGAGTGGCAATTGCCCTAATATGGGCGAGTGCTGGGGTGCCGGAACGGCCACGTTCATGATACTCGGTAATATCTGCACGCGTTCCTGCTCGTTCTGCGCGGTGGCCACCGGCCGGCCGCTGGCGGTCGACTGGGACGAACCCAACCGGGTGGCCCAGTCGGTGAAACTCATGGAAGTGAAGCATTGCGTCATCACTTCGGTAGACCGCGATGACCTCAAAGATGGCGGTTCAACCGTATGGGCAGAAACGGTGAATGCCATCCGCCGTGAGAGCCCGGGCACGACGCTGGAAACATTGATTCCCGATTTCAAAGGGAACTGGGAAAATCTCGAACGCGTGTTGGCTGTACGCCCGGAAGTCGTTTCGCACAACCTGGAAACCGTGCGCCGGCTCACGCGCGAAGTACGCATCCAGGCCAAGTACGACCGCAGCCTCGAATGCCTGCGCCGCATCTCGGCAGCCGGACTACGTACCAAATCGGGCATCATGCTCGGCTTTGGCGAAACCGAAGCGGATGTCATCGAAGCGATGACCGATCTGTATGAGGCCGGTGTACACATCCTTACCTTGGGACAATACCTACAGCCTACAAAGGCGCACCATCCCGTGGTGGAATGGGTTACGCCCGAACAATTCAAATACTACCAGGAAGTGGGGTTGCGCATGGGCTTCAAATACGTGGAGAGCGGCCCCTTGGTGCGGTCGTCCTACCATGCTGAGAAGCACCTGTTTGACATGCAGTGAAAATGGCCATGCCGTAGCCATCGAAGCACATGGAAGAAGTTTTCGTACAGACCCCACTTGGAATCACTGCCATCAAGGGTGATGAGGACGGGATCGTTGCGGTCTCTGTGCTGAAGGACGATATGGCAAAACCATCCCAGCATATCCCCGAGGCATTGACCGATGCCGTCCACCAACTCGAAGCCTATTTCGCCGGGACCCGGCAAACGTTCCAGCTCCAGCTCAACCTGAGAGGAACGGATTTCCAAAAGAGCGTTTGGCAGGAACTCCTTAACATACCTTACGGGAAAACGATTTCTTATTTGGAATTATCCCGGCGCCTCGGCGACGTGAAAGCGATACGCGCGGCGGCCGCAGCTAACGGGCAAAACCCACTCTGGATCGTGGTGCCCTGCCACAGGGTGGTGGGCAGCGATGGGTCGCTCACCGGATATGCGGGCGGCCTATGGCGCAAAAAATGGTTGCTCGACCATGAAAATCCTTACAAGCAACAGTCGTTGTTTTAGCGACCTCCCGCTTCGCCGGGCATGAGGGCACCGCAGTACACGCTATCGGAAATTCGATCGGAGAAGGAGTTTTGGAACGCTGCATATACATGCACCGGTTGTTTGATTGTTCTCAATGCATCGATCACCACCGTTTCCGTGCCTTCCCGTCGCGCTGCGCCGACCTCCCGTAAATAACGAAACATATCCCCATCATACAGCAACAATAGGAGCCGGTCTTCACCCCGAGCATTGCCCGATTGGTGGTCCCATCGGATGGTCAGCCGGTTGTCTTCGTATGTCGCGCGGCCGTTTCGCGGGGGTTCCAAGTCGCCCCTTGAAATAAGCACTTTTGCTGGATTGACAAAGGGACTTTCTTCCTCGTCGTAGTCGATGGCATTTTTTCGCACATACGATTGGGCCAGTTGGAAAGCTCCCACCCGACTTCCCGGTGGCGCCTCGCGTTGGTACCCGAATTTCACAACCGTATTAATCGGTCCAAGAAACTTGGATACGGCTTTCATCTTCGCCTGGTTCAGCAGTTCTAGCTTCGTAAAGGGACGCTTCCGTTTGCCCACTGCCCGCATCACCTGCTGGCCGTTGAGGGTGTACCCGACGATAGTCCCAACTTTTCCGCGGAAAGGTCCGTTGATGCCATGATGTCCTATTGCCATAGTTGTTACACTTTATCCGATGCCAATATACTGCTTATTCCATATAAATATAGCATAAAGATAGAATAAATAATATAGTTATTTAGTAATAATAGAGATTTAGCTATGTTAACCCTATGTGAAGACACTATTATAGCTTTATTAAAACAAAGTAAATATTGGATAAGCAGTGATTAACTCATACCTCAAGTTAGGATGGACAATGGCGAAATACCGTTTTATTGTGCATATTAAACGAAGTATATTTGCGGTATGTTCACTTCATTCGTTTCCAAACTGCTCGTATCCACCGCAATGTTATTTTGCATGGTGCAGGTGGGTATTGGACAATATAACGTAGATAGCGTCCGTATACTCCGAGACCAGAAACTCGAACAGTTTTCAAACGACCCTAACGCTCCGCTGACAGCCGAAGATATTCGTTACATCAATTATTATGAGCCCGACAGTACCTATGTGGTTCACGGTCGAGTTGAATTGCTGCGTGGTGAGCAACCCTTCCGGATGCCTACATCGGACGGGACCAGCAAAGTCTACGTCCGCTATGCCAAAGTCCGGTTCCAATTGCAATGCGAGGAAGGCGAACTGACGGTATACCGCAGTCCGGACCTATTTGCCAACCCCTTATACCGCGACCACCTGTTCCTGCCCTTCACCGACGCAACCAACGGCGTGGAGACGTATGGCGGCGGCCGCTATATCGACTTGTCTGTCGATGATATCCACAACGGTAGCATCACCGTTGATTTCAATACGGCATACAACCCCTATTGCGCATACAGCAGTGGTTACCGGTGCCCCGTGCCCCCCGCGGAGAATTTTCTTCCGATTCCTATAAGCGCGGGCGAAATGAACTACACGGGCCTTATCCGGGAGCGCCCGCAACCCGCCGCCACGCCGAAGCCGATGACCACAGCAGAACGTGAACTGATCTTATCGGGCGATACGGCCCAGTTGATGCGCGTCATTCAGGATACGGTAGCCGCTGAAGAGGCCATACTACGGAAGCTGTCGGTGGATATCGACCCCAACGATCCGTTGCTTCCGCTATTGGCTAAGCGCATGTACCTGTCCGTGACGGATTCACTGCATCCGGGGGTTGGCATCGCGGCTCCGCAGGTGGGCATAAATCGCAACGTCATTTGGGTACAGCGCTTCGATAAGCCGGGCGAGCCGATGGAGCTGTACCTCAACCCGAAAATCACCTGGCGTTCCAAGTTGCTACGCAAGGGATTAGAGGGTTGCCTTTCCATTCCCGACACCATGGGGCAGGTGCTGCGAAATTATACGATACGCCTAACGTACCAAGATAGGGCTGGTATGCAACACGAGGAAATGGTAGAAGGCTTCACCGCGGTGATTTTCCAGCACGAAACCGACCATCTCTATGGTATCCTTTTTACCGACCGTCAGACCGAACAGGAACAGGGAACCTATCACCGTATCAGCGACGAGACCGACCTTTATTTGAAGACACGATTGCGGAGGCAGTAGGTAAGGTCAAAGAGATTCCTTATTCGTAATTTTGGAAAAACGCAAAAAGCACCAGGTGCTGGCGAGGAAATTAATAAGTGGTATTACAATTTTAAGTAAATGCCCAGTAAAATCATCATTGCCGGAGGTACAGGCGCATTAGGGGCTTTACTGTCCAATGCTTATAGCAAACAAGGTTGGGAGGTTGTCGTATTGAGCCGTTCCCGTGCCAGCGCTTTGGGAAATGCGAGGCATGTCCATTGGAATGGCCAAACCATAGGCGGTTGGACAGCAGAACTCGAAGGCGCGACCGCGGTGGTCAACCTGGCCGGCCGATCCGTCGACACGCGTTTTACGGCAAAGCACAAGCGCGAAATATTGGATTCGAGGGTCATGCCAACCAGCGTAATAGGTGAAGCGGTCTCCCGTTGCCATCGTCCGCCGGCCGTTTGGATAAACGCCGGGGGTATTTCTATTTATGCGCCTTCAGCCGTCATCCGTACGGAACGCGACCAGCCTGAGGGCACAGACTTTCTGGCGCAGGTATCACAGCAGTGGGAAGCGGCTTTCATTAATGCCGCGACACCGATGACCAGGAAAGTCCAGCTCCGCATTGGCGCGGTGCTACTTTCAGAAGGCGGTATGCTTGGTCCGTTGGTTAAATTGGCCAAACTGGGTTTGGGAGGAACCGTTGGTCGTGGCGATCAGTATATTTCGTGGATACTTGAGGGTGATTTTATCAAGCTCGTCGACTGGCTTATCCAAAACGGACATATTTCCGGGGTGGTACATGCCAGCGGCCCTAACCCGGTAACCAATGCCGATTTTATGCGGGCATTGCGAAAAAGGATAGGAGCACCCTTCGGTGTTCCAATCCCCGCTTGGGCCGTTCGACTGGGCGCCTGGTTCATCGGTACCGAACCTGAGCTGGCACTGGACGGGCGCCGCGTGGTTTCACATGTGCTGAAGGAGGCAGGATTCCAGTTTGATTTCCCGGAAATTCGGGGTGCCCTTCGCCAATTAATGCTATAATTGTAAAACTTTGAGTACTACACCAGCCTTCGATGCCATTGTTGTCGGCTCTGGTCCCAACGGACTGGCAGCGGCCATCACCCTGCAACAAGCGGGGGTGAAAGTGTTGTTATTGGAGGCCAAATCGACCATAGGCGGCGGGATGCGTACCGCTGAATTCACCCTCTCAGGCTTCCATCACGATGTATGTTCGGCCGTCCACCCCATGGCGGCGGCATCGCCCTTCCTGCTTGGGTTGCCCCTGCACGAGTTCGGTCTCGAATATATCCACCCCGAAGTGCTGGCGGCCCATCCGTTCGATGATGGTACTGCGGCGGCATTGTACCCGTCGCTTGGTGAAACGGCGGAAAAGTTGGGCGCTGACAGCACAGCCTATGGCCAGCTCTTTGAGCCCCTGGTGAAAAACTGGCCCCGGATTGCTGCTCATATCCTGGGCCCGATGCTGAGAATACCAGAAAGCCCGCTGGCATTGGCTGCTTTTGGCCTGAAATCGCTTCAATCGGGAAAACAGATAGCTTCCCGTTTCCGCACGCGTGAGGCAAAAGGCTTGTGGGCAGGCATGGTGGCCCATAGCATGATTCCGCTGGAGAGCCTGACATCGTCTGCCATCGGCTTTGTACTCACCATCGCGGGCCATCGTGGCGGCTGGCCGGTGCCGAAGGGCGGGTCGCAATCCATTGCCAATGCTATGGGGGCGTACTTCCAATCGCTTGGAGGCACCATCCAAACCGGGGTAACGGTGAAAACACTGCGTGACCTCCCCGACGCAAAAGCCATCCTGTTCGACACCTCACCCCGGCAGCTTTTGGAAATCTGTGGAGACAAACTATCCCCATTATACCGGTGGCAGTTGCAACGCCACCGGTACGGAATGGGCGTATTTAAAGTCGATTGGGCTTTGAGTGAGCCCGTACCGTTCCGGGCGGAACAGGCCCGCCTTGCCGGCACTGTGCATTTGGGCGGCACATTCCATGAAATCGCGGAAGGCGAGCGCCTGGTGTGGAAAGGCGGTCATCCGGAGCAACCCTTTGTGCTATTTGCCCAGCAAAGCCTGTTCGATGCATCGCGGGCACCCGCGGGCCAGCACACCGGATGGGCCTATTGCCACGTGCCGAATGGATCGAGTAAAGACATGACGGAAGCGATAACCCGCCAGGTCGAACGCTTCGCTCCGGGATTCCGTGATACCATCCTTGCCACGCACACGTTCAGTACCGCTGAAATGGAGCGGTACAATGCGAATTACATCGGGGGCGACATCAACGGTGGGGTCGTGAATATCGCACAGTTGTTCAATCGGCCGGCACTTCGGTTTTCGCCTTACCGTACTTCCGCCAAAGGTATTTATATTTGTTCGGCATCTACGCCGCCGGGCGGTGGGGTACATGGCATGTGCGGTTATTATGCGGCTAAGCAAGCGCTACAAGACATTTTTTAAGCTTACTATTTTTTACTATGTTATCGTCATCACGTATAAAGCTCACCGAGGATTGGGCAGTAGTTTTTCTAGGCTTCCTCATCATTTTGCTAGCCGTTGCGGGCTTGTCTATACCCACCCCACAGTATAAGTGGAACGATGGCGCCGCTTTGGCATCCCTGCTTACGGCCACCAACGCTTTTAGTGTCATTTTACAGTTCCTATTTGCCTATGTCATTGTCATCATCGGGGCTTTCATTACCGGCAAATCCGTCACATCCCAATTTGTGGGGTTCCCGTTCGTCTTCTTGCTCACGATTGGTGCACTGATCCTTTCGGGCAATGCTTTTTTGAATGACTTGGGATTGGAAACCGTCATTTTCAGCCTCATGATCGGCCTGCTGGTCGGCAACTTCTTTAAGCTGCCGCAGTGGTTCCGGGATTCATTGAATGCGGAGCTGCTCGTCAAGATCGGATTGGTGCTGTTGGGTACACGGGTTATTTTCTCGGATATCCTCACAGCCGGGTCGCTGGGGTTGGTCCAATCGCTCATCGTCGTTTTATCGGTGTGGTATTTCGCGTTCTGGCTATGCCGTAAGTTCAAGGTCGATGACGAGCTGACGATGATGATTTCCAGCGCCGTATCGATCTGCGGTGTGTCTGCGGCCATAGCCACATCGGGGGCCATCAAGGGCGACTCCAAGAAGCTGTCGTACGTCGTGTCGATGGTGTTGATCACGGCGATACCAATGATGATCGCCATGCCGTACATCGCTAATGCATTGGGGTTCCCCGAAGAGGTTACAGGGGCTTGGCTCGGGGGTAGTATCGACACCACGGGGGCGGTCGTCGCCTCGGGCAGTTTGGTGGGAGAACGCGCATTGGAAATCAGCACGATCGTGAAATTCTCGCAAAATGTATTGCTGGGTATTGCGGCACTTGCTATTTCCATCTATTGGACCTATCGGGGTACGCCCGACGGTGAGCACGTGGAAAAGCCGGGATTGGGGGTCATCTGGGAACGTTTCCCGAAGTTCGTTTTGGGATTTATCGGCGCATCGCTGCTGTTTTCCTTCGTGCTGGATGCCGCTACGGTAACGGCGGTGAAGGGAGGTGTTAAGTCGGTTCAGGGATTGTGGTTCGCGTTAGCGTTTACCAGCATTGGCCTCGAAACGAATTTCAAGGACCTTCTGGGGCACAACAGCATTAGGCCTTTCTATGCGTTCCTTGTCGCCCAGTTTTTCAATATTTTGATTACGCTGGTTGTAGCATGGTGGCTATTCGGTTAGGAGGTGCATCGCAGGGTACTCATCCGGGGTTAGAAAGGCGGGCGAAAGCACCTCGGCAATTAAATATTGACCCTGAATTCACAGGATTTTGATATCGGCTCATGGAAAAAATAAACCATATCCTGCTTAACCATATCTGCCGCTACATATCCCTAAGCGACGGGGAGCGTAGTCAATTGGCGGGTTATTTCGTACACCAGCATTTACGGAAAAAGGAGGTGGTGTCGCATGCCGATGAACATTGCAATTACCTCTATTTTGTGGCAAAGGGGTGTATGCGGGGTTATTTTGTGGATGATACAGGCATGGAAAAAACCACGCAGTTGGCCATCGAAGGGTGGTGGATCACGGACTTTCACGCGTTTTCGCAACGGCGCACGACCGATTGTGCCTACCAAGCGGTGGAACCCTGCGAGGTTTTTCGTATCGGTCAGGCCGACTACCAGCGCCTGCTGGCTGCCATTCCAGCAACGGAGCGCTACTTCCGACAGGTGTACGAAATTGCCTATGGGGCGGCGGTAAATCGGATCAAGTATCTTTTTGCAAATTCGAAGGCGGCTATTTTTTTCAATTTCCGCGAAAGATACCCTGATTTTGTCAATCGGGTGCCCCAATATGTCTTGGCCACGTTTCTGGGGCTTTCGCCCGAGTATGTCAGTAAATTGCGCGCGAAGCGACTTTCTTGAACGGGTTCAAGTTTTTTCAAAAGGCAGTGGGGTATCTTTGCCTCGTAACAATAACTACTCGCATCATGGAAAAACGCATGAACATCGAACAAACCGAGCCGAATGGCTACCAAGCGGTATTGGCACTGGAAAAATACCTTGCCCAGTCGCAGCTTACAGCAACACACAAGGAGTTAATCAAGATCCGGGCCTCGCAAATAAACGGATGTGCTTTCTGCATCGATATGCACACCAAGGATGCCCTGAAGAAGGGGGAGACTGTGCAACGCCTTTTTCTGATTAGTGCTTGGCGCGAAACTGACCTGTTTACCGAAGAGGAGCGTATCCTGTTGCAGGTAACCGAAGAGGTTACTTTAATCAACCAGCAGGGGTTGACGACCGCCACCTATGAGGCAGCTTTGAAGGTTTTCGGTGAAAATTATTTGTCGCAAATTATCTTGGCTGTCGCCACCATCAATGTTTGGAACCGTATAGCAATCAGTACGCATTTGCCGGTACCCGCATAGCGCGCTCAACCGCTCAACCATCCCGTTGGGAGTGTATACCGTGATCATGCATCACAATTGTCTATTTTTGGGTAGATTTTCTTCCTAAAAACGCATTTTTTATGCGTTTTAATGTCGACTAATTCAGTATACTTTTGCCGTGGTTCACCCAATGGAGGGTGTACGATAACACTTTTACAATGTTAAAACCACGACATGTCATTAAACAAACGGGCAGGTGGGTAGGGTTGGTGATTTTCTTTGGGAGTATATTCCCGTCGCTTCCCGTGCGCGCCCAAGAGGCCCAGCCGCTCATTAATGCAACCTTTGAAGGCATCGTACAAGATGCGGACACGCAGGAACCCCTTGTGGGAGCCACACTTCAGTTGGCCGGTGTCACGCACAGTACCAAAACGGACAGGCAGGGACATTTCCGGTTTGTGACCGGACAGAAGTTGCCAATTACCGTCATTGTTTCTTACTTGGGTTATCATACCAAGGAAGTAGTGGTAAACGAGGCCAACGTAATCATCAGACTGGAACGGCATGCGACTGGCTTGGGCGAGGTCGTAGTCACTTCGCGCCGCCGCCGGGAATTGCTTCATCATGTACCGATACCGGTTTCGGTAGTGAGCGGTGCCCTGGCTGAAGAGAGCGTGGCATTTAATGTCAACCGGCTGAAAGAATTGGTGCCCACGGTGCAGTTGTATTCATCCAATCCCCGCAATACCGGTTTAAGTATCCGTGGGTTAGGCACCACGTTTGGCCTCACCAATGATGGTATTGATCCAGGGGTTGGATTTTATGTCGACGGCGTGTATTACGCACGAACGGCCGCTACCACCCTTGACTTTATTGACGTAGAGCAAAACGAAGTACTACGCGGTCCTCAGGGCACCCTGTTCGGCAAGAATACCGTAGCCGGTGCGTTTAATGTCACCACCCGTAAGCCTTCGTTTGTGCCGGAGGGCCGGGCCGAACTGAGTTACGGTAATTACGGATACATCCAGGCAAAGGCCGCCGTGAGCGGTCCGCTGACCGATAACCTGGCTGCCCGCCTGTCATTCAGTGGCACGCAACGCGATGGCGTGCTTTACAATGTGGCTACGCAGCAGCGGGTGAATGATTTGA
>CAZTJY010000139.1:0-3287 GCA_964613725.1 uncultured Parapedobacter sp.
GCGGCTGCCGTCCGTTCCGTACATCCAGCCGTCGGCAAACTGCGTGTTGAAATTGAGGTAGAACGTATACAACCACCGCTCAGCCGCTTCATAGCCGAGTAGGCTGTTCAGAACAATCCGGTCGTCATTTTTGCGCCAGCCGGTTGCCCTTTGCTTGGTAAGCCCATAAGCGGCGATGATTTTGTTGTCCCAGCTCCATTTATTTTTCTTGTAGTTGAAGTCGTAGTTGAAAATCAGGTTGGCGGCGAAAGAGTTGATACCGCCTGCGGCCCAGTTCGAAAATGAGCTCTGGTTGAGCAACAGGGTGTTTTCGCCCGAAACCCGCCAGGTCGTGTCAGCCGTCGTTTCTTGCGCCTGGACATGCCAAACGGAAGCCGCAGCTATACAAAGCAAGGATAGTGTTTTCTTCATTATAAATCTGATGTTGAGTTAAAAATGCCCATAGAACGCAAAAGCGGTGCCAAAAGGCCCCTTTTTATCAAGGTGTTTGCGTATAAATCAAAATTAACTAAGTTTGTGGGATGCGGATAACCTTGTTGTGTGTAGGTAAGACGGACGATGGCCAACTGGCTGCAATCATTGACAAGTTCCAGCAACGGCTGAAGCATTATATTCCATTTAGCATCGTCGTTATTCCCGATGCAAAGAACACGAAGCATATGCGGGCGGATCAACAGCGGGCAAGGGAAGCTGCGGGTATCCTCAAGCAACTGTCGCCCGGCGACCACGTGGTGTTGCTGGATGAGCGAGGAAAGGAGTACCGTTCGGTGGAATTTGCCGCCCATCTCAATAAGTTGATGGTTGGCAGCGTGCAGCATGTGGTATTCGTTGTAGGTGGGCCCTATGGCTTTGAAGAAACGGTTTACCAACGGGCTAACAATAAACTCTCCCTTTCGAAAATGACCTTCTCGCATCAGATGGTCCGGTTGTTTTTCGTGGAGCAGTTGTATCGTGCATTCGCCATCCTGAAGGGCGAACCGTATCATCACGAGTGAGCTGTATGGGCTGTGAACTTCTGAAGCTGGAATCTGCCAGATTGCGAAGTATGGAAACCGCACGATTTTAGCATCCAAACAATAATAAATAGTACTTGTTATTTAATCAGCTCATGAATATACCCAAACGGAAATATCACTATAAAGGTGCCGACACCACTAGCGAAAGCCGCCTTTTCTGGATTATGGTCGTTGTCGGATTAGCCGTTGCAGCAGCCATTATTTTCTTGTTATAGCTCCCCTCGCATACTTTGATGGTCGGTTTTCGTGCTTGTCTTAGCCTTTGCTACGGTTTGAGGTTTTAAGAGGTAATTTAGCTAACCTGCCCATATCATCCGTTGAAGGCGATATGGGCAGTTATCATAGCGTTGGTTTATTCGACCGCCATTTTTTCATCCGACGAGTCATTTTCCGAATCTTTTGGAGCCTCTTCATCAAAAAGTGGCAATTCTTTCAGGATACCGTACCAAGTGATGATTTTTTTAATGTCGGAACTATACACGCGGTCTTCATCATGGCCCGGCGCTACCTCCCTGAAGAATTCACGTAGCGTTTTTCCGTCTGACTTGGCGTCGGGCACATCGCCCCTGATTTTCATGCGGTTCATGATATCCGGAAGTTTCAGATCTCCCTCATCGCCATAGATGGTAATATCCTCCAGCGTGGCCAGCTTGGTGGTCGCTAAATTGACCACCGATTTTATTTTCTGCTCATCGAGGGTTTCCAAAACGAAGCCGCTTTTGTTCTGTCCTACCAGTTTAAACAAGCCCGGTTTCCCCGTTACGGATACAAGCGCTTTTAGATTCATGCGGTTGCATCCTCCTCGATGATAGCTATACTTAAAATTTTGTCGCCCTGGCGGATTTCGTCGATCACGGCGACATTTTCAATGACCTTACCGAAGCACGTATGGTTCCTGTCGAGATGTGCCGTATTGTTGCGGCTGTGGCAGATAAAAAACTGCGAGCCGCCGGTATCGCGACCCCGGTGCGCCATGGAAAGCACGCCCCGATCATGGTACTGATTGTCACCGTCCAGTTCGCATTTGATGGAATATCCCGGTCCGCCGGCACCCGTGCCCGTAGGGTCTCCTCCTTGGATGACGAAATCGGGGATAACCCGGTGGAACGTTACGCCATCGTAGTAGCCAGACTTGGCCAGCTTTAGGAAGTTGGCAACAGTGCCCGGGGCGTCCGCATCGTAAAACTGAACGGTGAGGTCGCCTTTTTCGGTCTTGATAATTGCTTTGCTCATTTTTTTAAATTTGGAACGCAAACTTAGGAAAGCAAGCCAATAAAAGCAAGCATTTAAATTTATCCAAGTTTGTCAAATCGCGGGAGGTTGCTTATATTTGGGAGTCGGTAAGACAACCTTAACATTCACCTATGGATAACCTATCACGTGTCACTATTAAAGCATGGGCGGAAGCCGACCGTCCGCGGGAAAAGCTCATGGAACGAGGGCGGCGAGCGCTTTCCGATGCTGAATTGCTAGCCATTTTAATTGGTAGCGGGTCGCGGAATGAATCCGCAGTGGAACTCTGCCGGCGTATTTTGCATGACCGGGGGAATGACCTCAACGACCTTTCCCGGCTCTCGGTGGCCGAACTATGCCGCTATAAAGGTATTGGCGAGGCAAAGGCAATCAGTATCGTGGCTGCGCTCGAACTCGGGCGGCGGCGTAAAGACCAGAAGGCCGAGGAACGCCCGGTGCTCAACAGTAGCCGACGGGTTTACGAACACATGGAACACGTATACCGGGATTTGCCTTATGAAGAATTCTGGGTGCTATACCTTGGAGGCGGATGTAAGTTCATCGCTAAGCAATTGATTGGTAAAGGCGGCAACGATTTCACACCAGTGGATATAAAACAGGTATTGCGGTTCGCACTGGAGTACCGCGCAACCGGCGTTGTACTTACCCATAATCATCCGTCTGGTACGCTAAAGCCCAGTTCAACAGATGTGCAGTTGACGAAGAAATTAGCCGAAGCAGCGATGCTGCTTGACTTGTCTATCAATGACCACTTGATTTTTACCAATGTCGGGTACTACAGCTTTCGGGATAGCGGGTTGCTGTAGCGGTTGGTCGAATTTGAGAAACGAGAAAAAAAATCTAAGTTTGCACAAATTCCGGAAATAGGATGAAGCCTGCCATGTCAGCGCCTATCGGCTAATAAGGCGGTGAAGATGCAGGTTCAATGAAGCCGTAGGGAATAAACTGCGGAGCACTCATGAACCGAACGCGAGCTAATGAATACGATGATAAACAAACATCTGTATGAATAATGCC
>CAZTJY010000139.1:3387-8697 GCA_964613725.1 uncultured Parapedobacter sp.
AACATCTGTATGAATAATGCCTTTGAAATCGGATAGTTGATTAATAAATATTTGAATGAATATATCATATACTTGGCTTAAAGACTTTATACAAACCGACCTCACTCCAACTGAACTTTCGGCGATTCTCACGGATATCGGGCTGGAGGTGGAATCGCTGGATGTGGTGCAACGGGTACCCGGCGGGCTCGAAGGGCTGGTCATCGGTGAAGTGAAAACCTGTGTGCAACATCCGAATGCCGACCGATTGAAAGTAACTACCGTGGATATCGGTGCCGATGAGCCGTTACATATTGTATGTGGGGCACCCAATGTGGCCGCAGGCCAGCGGGTCGTGGTGGCGACAGTAGGCACTACGGTATACCCCACCAATGGCGAACCCTTCAAAATCAATAAGTCAAAAATCCGGGGCGAAGTATCGGAAGGCATGGTCTGTGGGGAGGATGAAATTGGCCTCGGTACGGCACACGACGGTATTATGGTGCTTGCCGCAGATGCAGCTATAGGTATGCCTGCCAAAACTTTTTTCGGGCTGCAAGACGACCACGTTTTTGAAATCGGGCTCACCCCAAACCGTGCAGACGCTGCATCACACCTCGGGGTAGCCCGCGATGTGGCTGCTTACTTGCGCAGCACTTACCATATGCCGGATCTGTCGGCTTTCACGGCGGGGAAAGCAGTGCCCCTGCCTGTAACGGTGGAGGATACAACGGCTTGCCCTCGGTATACATCGTTGACCATCAGTGGTATACAGGTGCGCGAGTCGCCGCAATGGCTCCGGGAACGGCTACTGGCTATTGGTGTGCGCCCTATCAATAACGTGGTAGACGCGACCAATTACGTGCTCCATGAGCTTGGACAACCATTGCATGCGTTTGACGCCGACCGGTTAGCTGGCGACCATGTGATTGTACGCCATGCCAAAGTCGACGAACCATTCGTCACGCTTGATGGGGTTTCGCGTAAGCTGCACCCCGAGGATTTGATGATCTGTGACACGGATAAGCCTTTATGTATCGCGGGCGTTTTCGGCGGCTTGGACTCGGGAGTAACGGAAGGTACCACACGTATATTCTTGGAAAGTGCCTATTTCAATCCGGTGTCGGTGCGTAAAACCGCTAAGCGGCACGGGCTGAAAACCGATGCATCCTTCCGATTCGAGCGTGGTACTGATCCCGACATGACGGTTTTTGCGCTGAAGAGAGCGGCGTTGCTTATTGCTGAATTGGCTGGCGGGCAAGTAGATACTGCTATATCCGACAATTATCCGCATCCTATTCCGCCATTTACTTTCGATGTGCGTTACGCTGCGGTGCGGCAAGTCATTGGTAAGGCCATTCCCGATTTGGAGATAAAGGCAATTATCGGTGCTTTGGGCATCACATTGGCAGCCGAGGCTGATGGCGTTCTATCCGTGCAGGTGCCGCCCTATAAGGTAGACGTAACCCGGGAGATAGACATTATCGAAGAGGTGCTCCGCATCTATGGGTATAACCATATTGAGATCGATAGGCAGATCAGGGCGTCGCTCAATACATTGCCAAAACCTGATAAGGAAGTGGTGCAGAACCAAGTGGCCGACCTGCTGATCGGTAATGGCTTCCGAGAGATTTTATCTAACTCGCTGACCAAACTGGATTATGCAGATGATCCTCAGCTGGCAGTGCGTATCTTGAATCCGTTGAGCACGGATTTGGATACCATGCGACAAAACCTATTGTTTTCTGTATTGGAAGCCGTGGCATACAACCAAAAGCGCAAGCATGCGGACTTGAAGTTCTTCGAATTTGGCAACACCTATAGGCTTGACGGTGCTGGATACGGCGAGCAGCAGCACCTTGCGTTGGCGGTTACTGGCAATCGTTTGCCGCAACAATGGAACCATGCGGATAAAGCGGTTTCATTTTACGATATAAAGGCAGCTGTGGATGCTGTTCTGCGACGACTTAATATTGCGGGTTGGCAAGAAGCAGACGCGCCCGATGTGCACTATACCTATGGTGTGCGTTATGAGCGCGGGGGAAAGGTGCTGGTTTCGTTCGGCGCTGTCAACCGGTCGGCCCTAGCCAAAACCGACGTGGTTGGCGAGGTGTATTATGCGGATTTCGATTGGGGTGCGATCCTCAAGGCCATCCGTAGAAACAAGATTACGTACCGCGAAGTGGCTAAGTATCCGGCCGCGCGGCGGGACCTTTCGCTTCTGGTGGATGAAGGTGTCACGTTCGGCACGCTGAAAGAGATTGCAGCGCGTACCGAGCGCAAGCTGCTTAAAACCATTTCTGTGTTTGATGTTTACAAAGGGGATAAACTGCCGTCGGGTAAAAAATCCTATGCACTGCACTTTGTGCTGCAGGACGAAGAAAAAACCCTCAACGACAAACAAATTGATGCGATTGTTAAGAAATTAATTGTTAATTTTGAAAAAGAAGCCGGCGCAACGGTGAGAAGCTGAACGGGGTTTTTAGATTTCGTTTACGGCTAAGAACAAAGAGTAACGATGTCCTCATTAGCAAAACAACTGACAGGTGTGGTGGAGAACACGCGTAAATTGCTGGATTTATGCGGGGCTTTGCAGGCGGAGAACGATATGTTAAAGCTAGAAGTGCAGTCGTTGAAGGTAGCTGTTGAGACGGGGGTAGACAAAAACAAAAAGTTGGAAGAGAAAGTGAAAGCCCTCGCCGTGGCGCGTTCGTTGGACGAGACGGAAGTGAACGAGGCTGGGATAAATGAAAAAATACTTGACACAAAACAAAAAATTAACGATTTTGTGCGGGAAATAGATAAGTGTATCGGATTGCTCAAGTAGCATGGGATGCGTGAGGTAGTGAATTAGCTCAAACATGGGAGAAATTTCCATCAAAATAAACATCGCGGACCGGATTTATCCGTTGCGGGTAGACATGGCAGAAGAGGAGGTGATTCGGCGAGCGGCTAAGTTGATAAACGACAGGATTAAAGAATTTCAGGAAAATTACGCTGTACGGGACAAACAGGATTTATTATCGATGTGTGTGCTTCATTACGCCACCGGGATGTTGAAAGCGGAACGGAAGACAAGCGCGGATGATGTGGGGATTGCGAAGGCCGTAGACGAGTTGGATGGTATGTTGACTGAATTTTTTAATAAATAACGTTCTTATTAATAAGAATAGAGCTTTAAACAACGAGTTAACCGCAGTTAAATTCGGGTTTCACTATTTTAAACTTAACGCTTCAATATCACAAGGCGTAAATGAGATGTAGGCCATTTTGCGAAAGCCATCTGGTCAGGATCAATACGCTAAACCTGTGTAGATGAAGTTTATGATACATGAGACCCGACTTATTTAATTGCGGTTTTTTTTTGATTGAGCGCAGGATTGTATGAGCAAGGAGCAAGGATTGAAGGAATAAGGGTTAAGAACGATCAATGATAAAAATGAATACGGATTGAATGATTAAAAGACGAGGATTGGAAATAAGTACCAAGGATTTAAAATCGAAGACTACTAATTATAGCGAACACACGGAACAAAACGAAACCCAGGGGAACGTAGTGAATCGGGAAAGCAATCAAACATACAAAACATGGATATCGTATACATCATTATAGCTTTTGCAGTGGGGGTGGTTGTAGGTCGCTTTGCGTTGCGAATTTTATTTAAACGGCAGGAATTAGCCGCCCAAAACAAGGCCAAGAAGATACTTAAAGAAGCGGAGCAGTCTGGCGAACACTTAAAGAAGCAACGCCAACTAGAGGCTAAGGAGAAATTCCTGCAATTGAAAGCGGAGCATGAGAAGGAGACCAACCAGAAGAACAATGCCCTAAACCAACGCGAAAACAGCATCCGCCAAAAGGAGCAAACACTCAACCAGAAGCTGGAAAATCTAAACCGCGAAAAGCAGGAGGTCGAAAACCAGCGGAAAAATCTAGAGCGGCTCACGGAAATCAGTGAAAAGAAGCAGAAGGAAGTAGAGCAGCTCAAAGCGCAACACATCAAACAATTGGAAACCATTGCAGGTCTGTCAGCCGCGGAGGCCAGTGCGCAACTCATTGAGAACCTTAAAGAGGAAGCACGTTCGAAAGCCATTATCCAGATCAAAGACATTGTTGACGAAGCTAAGCTGACGGCCACTAAGGAAGCCAAGAAAGTGGTTATTCAGACGATACAGCGAACGGCTACGGAAAGCGCCATCGAAAACACGGTCTCCATCTTCAATATCGAGAACGACGAGATCAAGGGTCGCATTATCGGCCGAGAGGGTCGCAACATCCGTGCACTTGAGGCGGCTACGGGTGTAGAAATCATCGTTGATGATACACCGGAGGCCATTATCCTCTCGGGATTTGATCCTGTACGTCGGGAGATTGCCCGTTTGGCGCTACACCGTTTGGTGACAGATGGGCGGATACACCCTGCGCGCATCGAAGAGGTCGTTGCTAAAACCAAGAAGCAAATCGAGGATGAGATTGTGGAAATCGGTGAGCGGACGGTGATAGACTTAGGCATACACGGGCTTCATCCCGAATTAATCCGGATGGTAGGGCGGATGCGCTACCGTTCATCCTATGGACAGAACCTGTTGCAGCATTCGCGCGAAGTAGCCAATTTCGCGGCTACGATGGCGTCTGAATTGGGGCTTAACGTAAAGCTTGCCAAGCGTGCGGGACTGTTGCATGACATCGGCAAGGTACCGGATGACAATCCTGAATTGCCTCACGCCATCCTCGGAATGCAGCTGGCAGAGAAATACAAAGAGCACCCAGAGGTATGTAATGCCATCGGTGCACACCATGACGAGATTGAGATGACTTCGTTGATATCGCCGATAGTACAGGCGTGCGATGCCATTTCAGGCGCACGGCCCGGTGCCCGACGCGAAGTCGTTGAAAACTACATCAAACGCCTAAAGGAGCTCGAGGAGCTGGCTTTGTCGTATCCTGGCGTAGAAAAGACCTTTGCGATCCAGGCCGGCCGTGAGTTGCGCGTGGTGGTTGAAAGCGAGCGCGTATCCGATCAAGAAGCCGAGCTGTTGGCAGCCAATATATCGACCCGTATCCAGACAGAAATGACATATCCCGGGCAGATCAAGGTGACCGTGATCCGTGAGACCCGTTCGGTTTCGTATGCAAAGTAGTAGTTAGTGTATAGTAGTTAGTACTTGGTATATAGTAGTTGGTATTTAGCGGTAAGCTGTGAGTCGTAAGTCAGGAGTCAGCAAAAAGAAACAGGAAAAGGAAGCACCGAAACGGCCGGTGGATGTGTATTTCGATACATTCAACAGGCAGTACCAGCATCCGGTAAACCGTGCAATCCAATGGATAGCGCT
>CAZTJY010000140.1:0-8213 GCA_964613725.1 uncultured Parapedobacter sp.
TGCACATAAGCCAGGTTATCTTTGAAATATTGGGGCCTGTATATCTTGGGGTTGCCCTCATAAAATTGCTGGTCAAAATCGATCGCCCGGATACGGAATTGGAAATCATCGAAATCGGGCGTAATCTGAACAACGAAATTGTAGGATCGCATATCACCCAATAGGGTAATGATACATCGCTCATTAAACTTCACAAACTCTTTCGCGATCCGTTTGGGGTTGTAATCCGGATTGTACATCAATGATTTCGTAAACACATCGCCCGGTATGCCCACAATATGTTCTTCCACGAGAGTCTGTCCGCCGACCAAATAATTCACGGGGTTGGGCGATATGATTTGCTCCAACTCCAAGCCGTATATCCGCGACGCATCGGCCTGTTTCACGTAGAAGTAATCATACACATCATTAAGCCGGTTTACAATCCGTATCCGGAATGGATGTGTATTGCCAAAAGCGCAGTATTCAACGCGATCGATGTATTTGTGCTCCACAATACGGGTATTACCCGATGCCTTCAACTCCGCATAAATGATCTTAAGCCCGTTGTATAGGCTTTCCTGCACATGTGGTGGATAAATGGGCGTTTCCCATAAGGTATCGTGGCCGTGCTTATCCATTACCGGCAAGGTCTCGTAAAAATCGAGCAGGTGCTCATAACTAATCGGCATACGCGCCTCGCGTTCGTAATGGCGTAGGTATTTACGTAATGCCGGGCTCACGGCATATACGGGCTTTTTACGGGAAATCTTGACCTCTTCCATGTTTATTAATGGGGACCTTTTGTGCTAGGTAAAGATACGGTTTTGGTGCGGCGCCATAAAAAATTGAGATATTTTCATAAATAATCCAAAACTAGTGCCTATTTTTGATAAATTGGCAACAAATACCTCCTACTATGACAATATTATAACGTAATATGGGACAGCCCATAGGAAAAAAGAAAGAAGCTCCCCGGGGAAAGGAGCTTCTAAGCTAACCAATTATAAACCTATATTAAATTGAGGAAGGACAATACAAAAATAAGTCTTTTATATATTTTTTGATCGACTTATTGATACAAATATAACAAAACAATCAAATAATTGCACTATTTTTCATGAAATAATTGTATTTTTACAAAAAACACAATAAAATAATATATTATTTATCAAAATAGTTACTATTTATGGAAAAAAGAAACGATAATTACGAGCTAGACAACTTAGATACACAGATTTTGTCCATTTTGATGAACAATGCCTCCATTCCCTACACTGAAATAGCAAAAAAACTGATTGTTTCCGGCGGAACCATCCATGTTCGGATGAAAAAGATGGAAGATCTGGGTATCATAAGGGGATCAAACCTAACTATAAACCCACAGAAAATTGGATTTGACATCACTGCATTCCTCGGCATTTACCTAGAGAAGGGCTCGCAATACAACCATGCCGTAGAACAACTGAAACAGGTTAAGGAAGTTGTCGAATTACATTACTGCACCGGCACCTATAGCATGTTTGCCAAAATCGTATGTCGCGACACCACCCATCTACGGAAGGTACTCAATGAAGACATTCAAGCGGTAAAAGGCATACAGCGGACCGAAACAATCATCTCATTGGAAGAAAGTATAAAACGGCAAATCAGCCTAACTTAGCTACCCGTTAGAGCCGCCACGGATTTACCGCTGGATGGCCCCGTCTAGTCCCACCTTCACATCGAACGGGCTACAGTAGACATCAAGTAATACAGCAACGTGTGTCCGTGTTGCACGCTTTTGCGCATCGAATTCTCCTTCGAAGTGATACCGTCGCTGCCAGTATTTCTCAACCTGTTTTTCCAATTCGTTTCCGCGCTGGCCTACGAACTTGATGTAGCTGAGTAAATCGGCGATGGTGAGTGTATCGACGTCCGCATGGTTGATAAACCAGATTTGGCTCCTCGAAAAAAGGGTGTTGAGCACTGGTCGCACCTCCTCGGCGGTAACCGCCGAGTCAGCGTCAAAACACAACTGGCCATCCGCACCTTCCCGACCTAACAACATACCGGTAGCACCCACATGTTGAATAGCATCGAAATGCGGGCTCTCCAACGGCACATCCGTAAAAGGTATCAATCGGGCACCATATTGCAATAGTTCGCCCTGCACGCTCCGCGCATCCAATTTATCTGGCGTTGTTTTGAAGAATGCCGTGTAAGCCGCTGCTGCACCTACCGCCTGTCCAACATGCATCAACAATGGAATATCCGCCTCTGTATCGTTGGCCAACAGCCTGACCGCAGGGATATACCTGGTCAAAAACAAGTTGTTTTCGCCTGCAGGCACTAGCGCAGCCAATGGCAATGTATAACCGCGTCCACCGCGTTCCCCGACAGCCACACCGGTACGGGCGAGCCCTCCATAAGGCACCGACTGGAAATAATCTGCTGATATATCGATTCGAACACTAAAACTATCCAACGTGCCTTGCGCCATCCGATACAACTGCGCATCCGTGGACGCGTCGACAACAGCACGTACGTTGAAGCGGCTCCGGTCGCTCAGCTCCACCCGCCAATTTTTACCCGATTTCTTTACCGAGCGCAGGGTGCCAGCTTCAATCACCGTTAGGTTATTGAATGTTTTCAACACACTATCCATCGCATTCTGGACCAACTGCGGATTTATCCGTCGCTTCACTACAACCAACAACGAATCGCTCGGCTTTGCCTTTTTAGTCGCCGCTAAGAGGTTAGCCCAAATACCTGCATCTAAATGGGCATTGTTCGTCAGGGAGATAAACTCCGATGTCAATTCTGGCATTATCCGATCGCCGTTGACCACCCATACGGTATTTAGATTTGACATGGCCGACTGGAGTGCTGCGGCATACGCATCTGCCCCATAGCCGTATACCAATACTTGCGGCCGCTTGCGCTGTGCATTCCCCAGGAACGGGATAATCAAAAGCCAACAAAAGAGAACGTACCGTTTATCCATACCTGCTTGTTTATGAAAGAGACGTAAAATTAGACATATTTGCTTCAGTAAGGTTTATTTTTTTGGTTTTTTGTCGCACTACCTCTCACATCCCGCCGTTTGTTCATTCGCTCGGCGGCGTGTTCGGCCATGCTTCACATTCGACTGAAAACAATTACCTTTGCTGCATGGAAAATGAAGAAAAATCCCTCAATTTCATCGAGGAAATCATAGAAAAAGATATCGAAAACAACAGGCACGACGGTAGGGTGGCCACCCGCTTCCCGCCCGAACCCAATGGTTACCTGCACATCGGCCACGCCAAATCCATTGTACTCAACTTTGGGTTGGCCCAAAAATACGGTGGCAAGACAAACTTGCGCTTCGACGACACAAATCCAGTAACTGAAGAAAAGGAATACGTCGAGAGCATCAAGAACGACATCAAGTGGCTCGGTTTCAAGTGGGCGGAAGAGTTATATACGTCTGATTACTTTGACACATTGTACGATTTTGCCGTCAAACTCATCAAAAAGGGGCTGGCGTATGTGGACGACAGTTCGCCGGAAGCCATCGCCGCCGCCAAGGGCACGCCCACAGAGCCAGGCACGCCCACCCCATACCGCGACCGCAGTGTGGACGAAAACCTGCGTCTCTTTGAAGAAATGCGGGATGGAAAATATAACGACGGGGAAAAAGTACTACGTGCCAAAATCGATCTGGCCAGCCCCAACATGCACCTGCGCGACCCTTTGTTATACCGTATCAAACATGCACACCACCACCGCACGGGCGACAAATGGTGCATATATCCCATGTATGATTTCGCGCATGGACAAAGTGATTCGATCGAAGAGATCACCCACTCGGTCTGCACGCTCGAATTTGTGCCCCACCGGCCGCTGTACGACTGGCTCATTGAAAAATTGGAAATTTTCCCCTCGAAGCAGTACGAGTTTGCGCGCCTCAACTTGAATTACACAGTGATGAGCAAGCGGAAACTACTCCAATTGGTCAACGAGCGGTATGTCGAAAGCTGGGATGACCCTCGCATGCCCACCATTAGTGGGCTACGCCGACGGGGGTATACGCCGGCAAGTATCCGCAATTTCTGCGACCGCATCGGGGTAGCCAAGCGGGAAAACATCATCGATGTGGGGCTGCTGGAATTCTGCATCCGTGAGGACCTCAACAAAACCGCATGGCGCCGCATGGCCGTACTCGATCCCATCAAGCTCGTCATCACGAACTATCCCGAAGGGAAAGAGGAGGTTTTCAGCGGAGAAAACAATCCAGAGGCAGCCGATGGAGAGGGCAGTCGTAATATCCCATTCAGCAACACGCTATGGATTGAACGGGAAGATTTCATGGAAGAGCCTCCCAAAAAATTTTTCCGGCTCGGCCCGGGACTGATGGTGCGGCTTAAGCACGCCTACATTGTCAAGTGCGACGATTTCGTGAAAGATGCCGATGGCAATGTGACCGAAGTCCACTGTTCCTATATCCCCGAATCCAAGAGCGGGGAAGACACCAGCGGCATCAAGGTCAAAGGCACCATCCATTGGGTGAGCGTGGCCCACGCCAAGACGGTGGAAGTACGGCTATACGATCGCCTGTTCAACGTGGAGAATCCCGCTGCCGAAGAAGACTTCCGGGCCACCATCAATCCGGACAGCCTGCACGTCATCAAAAACGCATACGTGGAGCCGGATTTGTTGAATGCGATTCCGGGAAAAGGCTATCAATTCATTCGGAAGGGCTATTTCACGCTTGACAGCAAGTCGGCAACTGATAGACCGGTGTTTAACCGCACGGTAACGTTGCGCGATACATGGGCGAAGGAAGTCAACAAGAATTAGAGAGCGGCGGCCTAAAAAACCGCCTCGATGATCCGTTTGGTAGGCCCCGGATTGCCCATGGTATAAAAGTGCAGCACAGGCGCGTCCATCGCCTTGAGTTCCTTGCATTGGTGGATCATCCATTCAACTCCGACATCGCGTACTTCCTTTTCTGATTTACACGCATGTACGGCCTCGCTCAGCTCCAACGGGATATCGAGATGGAAGATCTTGGGAAGGCTGACCAACTGTTTACTGCTGGTAAGTGGTTTTAATCCCGGGATGATGGGTATGTGGATACCGTTTGCCCGGCACCTGTCAACGAACGCTTTATATTTACTGTTGTCGAAAAACATCTGGGTAACGATAAAGTCGGCTCCCAATTCCACTTTCTTCTTGAGGTAGTTGAAGTCAGTATCCAAATTCGGCGATTCAAAATGCTTTTCAGGATATCCGGCTACACCGATGCAGAAGTCTGTTTTCTCCGAATTTTCCATATCCTCATGGAGGTACCGGCCGTTATTCATGTTAACCACGTGCTGCAGCAACTCCGAGGCATACGCGTGGCCTCCGGGGGTGGGGATAAAGGAACTGTCGCTCTTACGTGCGTCGCCGCGTAGCACCAATACGTTGTCAATGCCCAGAAACTGCAAATCAATGAGTGCATTCTCGGTTTCCTCCCTGGTAAAGCCACCGCAGATGAGGTGTGGCACCGCATCCACTTTGTACTTATTCATGATAGCGGCACACGTGGCTACGGTGCTCGGCCGCTTCCGGTAGGCTACCTTCTCCAACAAGCCGTTGGGGTGCTGTTTGTAAATGTAATCCTCACGCAGGTAGGTAACATCGATAAAGGGGGGAGCGAACTCCATCAATGGGTCGATCGCATTAAAAATTGACTGTATACTCTGCCCCTTTATGGGTGGCAGTATCTCAAAAGAGTAAAGGGTCTTCCCTTTGGCATTTTTAATGTGTTCGCTTATTTTCATCTTTTCACCCAAGCCTTATTAGGCAGCCGCCAAACTTAGCCAAATTCTTTATTAATGCAAAGCAATTTTGTCACGCCGGCCGGTCAAAAACATCGTTTTACATATGCCGACGTATGGATTTCACGAGTAAATGTCGATCAGGCCGTCGGGTAGATCCACCTCTAATATGTTGTTCGCTCGGTCGATTGACAACATCCATTCGTCAGTTAGTGGAAACAACACTTCGTTTCCCTTATGCATCACAGCTGCCACATGTTGTTGGGGGTATTGGTGCACCTCGATGATTTCACCCAGTGTACCATGTGCCTTATCGATTACCACAAACCCTTTCAAGTCGGTAAGCCGAAAATCGTCGGGATCCCGCTCGGGGAATTTTTCGTTTGGCAGGTAAACCTGTTTCCGAACCAGCGCCTTTGCATCATCGATATGGTTTACGTCGTCGAAAAACAAATAAGCGGTGCGATTAGGCAAAATGTTAACGCGTTCTACAAAGTAAGGCACCAACTTACCATTAACCTGCAGGAATAACACGTCGAGTTCTAGCTTCTTATAGTCGTCAAACTCAAAAAAAAGCTGCACCTCGCCCTTTAACCCGCGTGTTTTACTGATGTATCCAATATAAAAATGGTTGGTTATTTCCATTTCAGCATGCCGTTAACTTCCCCGTATTGGCTAAAAAACAAAGCCGCTCGGGATGGAATCGCATTCCCCCTGAGCGGCTTTTATCAATACTGGAGAATAAATTGCTATTCTTCAGCCTTCTTTTCCTCGTCGGCAGCAGTCTCCGGTTCAACAACCGCTTCTGTTGCTTCCGCTTCAGGAGCAGCGGTATCGGTCGCTTCCGCGACAGGTGCTTCAGGAGCTGACGCTTCAACTGTTCCCTCTTCTTCGACGGCCTCCTCAGCTTCAGGGGCTTCTTCTACGGGCGGCGTGTTCTTTGCAGCAACAGCGGCAGCAACAGCGGCTTTCCGCTTGGCTTCCTCAGCCAATGCAGCTTTCTTGGCATCCGCCTTGGTTTGTGCCAAGTTTTCCTCTTTACCCTGTATTTTTGCCTCTTTGGCTTTCAGCCATTCGTCAAATTTGGCATCAGCGGCAGCTTCATCAAACGCGCCCTTCTTCACACCGCCTAACAAATGCTTCTTGTAAAGCACCCCTTTGTATGAAAGGATTGCACGGGTGGTATCCGTAGGTTGAGCGCCTTTTACCAACCAATCAAGTGCCTTATCGAAATTCAAATCGATAGTAGCCGGATTTGTGTTGGGATTATAAGAGCCGATACGCTCGATAAATTTACCGTCGCGTGGTGAACGCGAATCGGCTACTACTACATGGTAGAAAGGCCTTCCCTTTTTACCGTGTCTTTGCAATCTAATTTTAACTGCCATTCTTTCTATTAATTATGTATTCAACATAGTTCCCGGTAGCCTTGTGCTGCGGGGCTGCAAAGATAATTAATTATTTGATAACTAAGTGTCGCGGCCATTTTTATTTTTCGGTGGCGTTATTGCTCATAGCCAAACCGCTTGAGGTAGTTGTCCTTTTTCCGCCAGTCGGGGATCACCTTCACGAAAAGCTCCAAAAATACTTTCCTTCGCAGGAACTCCTCGATGTCTTGTCGCGCATAGGTCCCCACTTTCTTAATCATGCTGCCTCCCTTTCCTATGATGATATTTTTTTGGGAATCGCGCTCAACAATAATCTCCCCGCTGATGCGTGTAACGTATTGTTCATCCTTGAATGCAGTAATGACCACCTCGGTACTGTATGGAATTTCCTTTTCATACAGCTTGAATACTTTTTCGCGGATGATTTCCGACACAAAGAAGCGCTCGTTCTTGTCGGTGAGCGCATCTTGCTCGTAGTATGGCGGATGTTCGGGCAGGTGATCGCGGATAAATTGCATCACCGCCTGGATATTATGGTCGTGCAGTGCGGATATGGCTAGCGTCACCTTTGGAGCCACAGTCTCTTGCCAATAGGCAATCTTGCCGTTCACTTCTTCTGCGTTGGACTTGTCGATTTTATTGATCAGCACTGCAACAGGCGAGTCGGTCCTTTTTAATTTATCGATGATGTCGCTCTCATCATACCGCTCGTGTATGTCGGTAACCAGCAAAATGATGTCGGCGTCGATTAAGGATCCCTGCACCGCACTCATCATGGAAGTCTGCAACGTGTAGGCCGGTTTGATTACGCCAGGTGTGTCGGAAAACACGATTTGGTACTCCGGCTCATTGACAATGCCGATAATACGGTGCCGCGTGGTTTGCGCCTTGGGTGTGATGATCGACATCTTCTCACCCACTAATGCATTCATTAAGGTGGACTTACCCGCATTGGGCTTACCGATAATGCTCACGAAACCTGCTTTGTATGGCATTTTTTAAAATTTGATTTGCTTTGCAAAGAAACAAATTATATCTTTGCAGTCCAATTCGGAAT
>CAZTJY010000140.1:8223-8487 GCA_964613725.1 uncultured Parapedobacter sp.
ACAACAAGAGGATAAATAAAACTGCTGAACGGATAAATAGAGTGTTACAACGGTTAGTGGTAATCTTCTCTTCATCACAATTCATTATAATTGATAAAGTGAAAGTACAGAATATTAGAACATTATCAAATTTTATCTCTTAATATTTTCAGAAAAGTAGATTTCATTTTGGTTTAAGGACAAAAAGCGCTATCTTTGTGGCACCAAAAAACATTGCGGGGTGGAGCAGTTGGTAGCTCGTCGGGCTCATAACCCGAAGGTCAT
>CAZTJY010000141.1:0-8456 GCA_964613725.1 uncultured Parapedobacter sp.
ATTGACCACGGCACCTGCGCCACGGCTGCCACATCCGATAAGCGCGAGTTTGAGCGTGTCACTGCCCGTCAGGTGGGCGCTGGCCCCAACTGCATGGGTTCCCAGTAGCGTTGCGCCTGCCAGCGCAGCAGAATTTTTCAGGAATGCTCTTCGGGATGAGGAGAAATTATCAGTATTCATCGAAGCTAATTTGTTAATATTTCATCGGACCAATGCGTTTGGTAGCAATGACCAGATGGCTGTATTGTACGTAATTATGATGCCCTTTCGGGCTTTTCGTGTCGTAAAACTCAAACTTCACGTTGTTTACATTGAGTCCGGGATGCGCGGCGCCACGCCACATGAATCCTTCGAACGGGTCTCCACCAGCGGCGTGGGTAAATCGGTCGCGGTTCCAACTACCCGATGGGCTACCCGGTTTCCAATAACCCATTTCCTGGCCATCGTGCCACACCCGTAGTTCGCCGTCGTGTTTGCCGGGCGTATTCAACTTGACCATGAGTTCCACACAGATCCATCGATCATAGTCGACGGATTTCCTGCCGGCATTGTTGATCAGGTAATTACCATAGCATTGGTCGCCAGCTGCATTTGACGCCCGCATCTCAGGCCAGTAAATATACGTTTCCATTTCACCGCCTTGCCCGGTAATCGGTTCGTACGATACGTTAAACCGCGTAGGCAGGTCGCATATGCCGGCGGTTCCATACGGCCAATCAGATGGCGGGTCGTAACCGCCAATGCGCACACTGACGTGGTGGAAATTATTTCGAGAGGCTTGCGGGTATTTTACATAATAGCGGAGAAAAACGGTATCGTCAAACCCCGGAGCGAACCGTTTGTAGAGATGCCCCCCGTCTGTTGTGCCGCCGTTATTGGTGATGCGGATAGACTGACCAACATGGCTCCCCGCCGGCGCATCTGCTTCTAAAGACATATCCTTGGCGTTTTTGACATCGGTATACCGGATAAGTATGTCCTCAAGGCCCCCTTCGAACATTTCAGCAAAGAGTACGTGGGGGTCGGTTTCGATACCTTTATCATTCGGATACCGGTCGGCGAGCAGCGAGTCGGCTATTTCACGCTCCCGACCGTCGTCGGTCCTTGCGCAACCTATTGGCACGCCCATATAGCTGATGGCCAACCACAGCACAATACACGATTTTAAGAAGCCCAACCCGTTTAACATAATTTAGTCATTTTACGAAATCTTACTAAAACAAAAGTAAAAGTAAGAAAATTTTTTTCAAAACATTTATTTTTTTGAAAAAAAGAAAGGATAAAGTTGTTAGTAAGGTGCTAGAGACAGTAAGCGGTTGATGAGACTATTACTCATCAACCGATGCCGCTTTATAGGAAGGTAGGGTCGAGAGGTGTTGGCATCGAGCGGCCAGCGCTAGGAAGCGATAACCACTTCGACTCCAGCGTTTTCCAGTTTCCGCCGATCTTCCATTGGAATACCTTCATCCGTGACCACGACGTCTATTTCCGAAATCGAGGCGATAAAGGCCAGGCTCCGCTTATTGAATTTGCTCGAATCGGTCACCACGATTACCTTTTTGGAAATGGCGATCATGATCCGGTTGAGGTGCGCCTCTTCGACGTTCGGCGTGGAGAGGCCAAAATCGGCACTGATTCCATCGACTGCGAGAAACAGCTTGTCGCAAAAGTAGCCTTTAAGGCTATCTTCTGCTCCGGCACCCACTAAAGACAGGGAATTTTTCCGCAAGAACCCACCGGGTACGATGACGGCCACATGCTCATGGTCGGCCAGTTGATTCACCACATTCAGCGCATTCGTAATGACCGTTAATCCAGCAACACGGAGGTTTTTCGTAATCTCCAATGTCGTTGTACCCGAATCAAGGATGATCGTGTCTCCATCCTCAATGAGCTCGGCAGCAGCCTTTCCGATGCGGGATTTCTCCTCGTAATGATGCCTATTCTTGTCAGATAGCGTAAAATCTGTGCTCACGCGATCCACTTTAATGGCTCCACCTCTTGCCCTGATCAACATATTCTTTTGCTCTAGCCGCGCGAGGTCGTTCCGAATGGTCACTTCGGTAACGCCAAGTTCCTTACTAAGGGAAATGACATCGACCTGCCCGTCCTGATCTAGTTTTTCAAGGATGATTACCCGACGTTGTACAGTGGATTTCTTATTTTTTATGCTCATGAAGGTATTGCTATTTTCAAATACTTTCGAAAGTTAAAGATAAATTTTCAACGCTGCAATTCCATTTCGCTGCGCGGGGAAATGTCCGTGCTATATCCTAAAAAGCATTCCTTTCCGGTAAAGGAAGTAACAGACATACCAGAAAACCATGAAGGTCACTAACCCATTGATCAAGCCGACAACCGCTCCGGAAAGCCCGGCTGCAGCCAAAGTTCCCGTAGAAAAGATCGCCACAAATTGATTGATACCGGTGCCTAATAGCTGCGAAAACAGGTAAATAAAGATCGAATTCGCTCCAACAACAACGCATATCCAAGCCCATGATCGCCAGTGCTTGATATCGACCACCCAATAAAAGAAGGCAAGTGCTAGCACGGCGTACCCGCCAGACACCAGCACAAAAGAACTGGTAGCAATACGTTTTATGATAGGCGTGCAGGTGTATCCCAATGCATATCCAGCGAAAAGCAGTGACGCCCCCATCACGAAAAAAAAGCGCAGTTGGCCACCGACATTCTGTTTGGAAAGCAGCAGCTTGCCGCATATGACCCCCCAGATTGTATGGGCGGCTGTAGGAATACAGTTGATGGCCACCCAGCCATCAGCGTTAACCTTTCCCATTAAAATCATATCCATCCACATCCCAAAATTAGCCTCACGTGAATAGGGCGCAGCAGGGTCATAGGCCCGGTAAGCAATCTCGGCGATGACCAACAGCAGGAAGGAAACAAAAAATAGCCTGCTGAACGGCATTTTGATAACCAGAAACGCCAGCAAAACGGTGAAAGAAAGCTGAGTAAGCACATTCCATAACTCCCATACCAATTGCTGCTGATAGACACAGTGAAGACCCACACCAAATAAAAAAAGCCACAAGCACCGTTTTATGATATGCCACCGTATCGCACGAATCG
This sequence comes from uncultured Parapedobacter sp., assembly GCA_964613725.1. Lineage (GTDB taxonomy): Bacteria > Bacteroidota > Bacteroidia > Sphingobacteriales > Sphingobacteriaceae > Parapedobacter. The sequence goes on from CAZTJY010000141.1 coordinate 3,091, forward strand.
GCATGGCAGCCTCAAGCCGCCCTTTTAATGAGAATGGCATAGCCACACCCACAATGAACATAAAAAACGGCTGGATCAAATCCCAGAATCGCAACCCGTTCCAAGGATGGTGGAAAAACTGGCTTACCAACGCAGAAGCGAACGTGCCGTCAGGCGCCAACTCGCTTACTGCGTTGTAAACAACAGCAGATTCTGCAACGAGCAGGATCATGATTATCCCTCGGTAAACGTCAAGGGAAATTAGCCGCCCCGGCTGGTAATTTTGCATTTTAAGGTTCAAGGCCCAGTATCTTCAATGCATTCAATCGGTATACTTTTTCCAAAACACCTTTATCGAGGCCATAGCCATTCATCGACCAATGATATGTCGAAATTCGATGATCATAGAAATGCTCGTCCTCCGTTTCGAGTACCCGGATGGTGGTCTTGTACATTGCTTCGTCGACCCCCATATCTGTGCCGTACACCACACGGTCGGCGTACTTTTTATAGAATTTTGCCGTCGTCCGGGGAATGACCGATGTTTCACCGTACTGCGCCGCATTGTCTACGTAAAGGTTTGGAAACCGGTCCAGCAGTTCAGCCAGCGATGCCAAATCATGGGAAAGATTCGCGTAGTGGCACGCAATAAAGGTGACCTGGGGGTTTTCCCCGACCACATTAGCCAATACCTCCATCATGCCGGCATGATCCACGATGCCTTCTTTGTCGTCAAGACGCCATTTAAATGCATTCATTAATCCGTCGTTCAGCGAGTCCATGGGTTGGTACATCCAGATCGGATCTGCCACATGTAGGCTTACTGGCAAATTCAGCTCGGCACATTTTTCAAGCAAGGGTTTCATCCGGGCGTCGTCCGGATGCATACCCAGCGCCTTTTGCGGCTTAGAATACATTTCACCCCACCCTTTGTCGCCCAATTCGCCCACGCCTTTTGCTCCCATCGCTACGCATCGTTCAAGCTCTTTGATCGCCGCGGGGCCGAAGCCGGGTTGATCGTATCCGGTATAATCGAATCCGCAAAACAAGATAAACCGGTCGTTATATTTGGAATACACATTCACCAGCGAATCAAATCCGTTGCCGGTCTGGCCGGTGAGCAGAACGGTCTTCGCGATGCCGAGCTTATCCATTGTCCTGACCCATTCGTCAATGCCTTCAAGCGTTTTCGGATAGGCATGCGAGTGCATATCGATCACGGGAAACGCCGCCCGCTCGATGGGCGTTTCCGCGGTTTTGTGGAGGGACCGGGGCTTAAAATCTTTCAGCAGCAGGCTTGTCGCCTTTTCGTTCTGCCTAGGCGTTCCCTCGTCGGATGTTTCTTGGTGAGTGGTGCATGCAAGCATGAAGGCACTCCACGCTAACAGTAAGTGTTTAGTTTTCATAACGATTTATTAATGGTATTTGCTTATTCATTAAAAGGGATCTCCCTGGCTACGGCGGCCTCGATCAATTCTTCGTAAAACAACGATAAGTCCATGCCCGCGGCACGCACCTGCTTGGGGATGAAACTGTGGTCGGTCTGGCCAGGTATGGTGTTGATCTCTATAAAATAGAAATTATCGGTTTTGTCTTCAAGGAAGAAATCAACCCGAACCATGCCTTTACAAGCCAAGCGCTTATATACCGCAATCACCACCTCTTCCACCAAGCTGCGCTGGGCTAGGCTCAACCTCGCAGGTGTCATATCATGGGATACTTCCGATAAATACTTTGCGTCGTAGTCAAAAAAACCATCGGCAACGATCACTTCGGTAATTGGCAAGACAACCGCTTTGTTGCCTCGTGTAAAAACCCCAACGGAGAATTCCCTGCCTGTCACAAACTCCTCCACGAGAACCTGGTGGCCTGTATTTTTCGTGCTGAATGCACGGTCCAATGCCACTCGCAATTCGGCCTGCGATCCCACTGTGCTCATCCCAATGCTGCTGCCGCTGCAATTGGGTTTGACAAAATACGGCAGGCTAAGCCGTTCGGTGATTAACTGTTCGGCCTCGCTTTTTTGCGACCTGTTTATTAGAACGGATTTGGCGACGAACAAGTTGTCGATATCGGCTAGCACCGCTTTGGTGTACGCTTTATTCATCGTAATGGCAGATGTGGCCGCATCACACGATGTATGGGGGATACCCAATAACTCCAGGTATGCCTGAAAGCAACCATTCTCGCCCGGAATGCCATGAAGCATGATGAAAGCAACCTCAAAATGAATGACCTCATGGGGCAATCGGAGGGAAAAATCGGCCCGGTTTACGGGATGGGCAGCCTGGGTATCATCGATATACGCCCACCGGTCTTCGGAAATGACTATTTTATACACGTCATACTTTGTGTCGTCGAGTAGTCCTACAACAAAATCAGCGCTCAATAAGGAGATGGAAAATTCGTCCGTATAGCCTCCCGTAACCAACGCTATTCTTTTTTTCTGCATTTAAGGTTTTTTATCAGTTTTAATTAGTCAATTATCGAATCCACATTGCAAACAAACGAAAAATAAATATAAAACCAAAGTAAAGCAAGGAAAAATAAAAAACAACAAGAAATACAAAAGGAAATAAAAATTTATATATTTGCATTTGAAACGTTAAACGTATTAAGCAATGGATAAAGAGCGTATCACCGCTGAAACGACTAAAGCGAGGAAAACGTGGCTCGGCATGGACAGTATGGAGCTGCGCGAAGCTGGCGGAACTTTTACTGCGAAAGAGATTGCGCAGCAACCGCGTTTATGGAAAAACACCTGGGCGCTCGTCAACGATAGGAAGGTAGCCCTGCAGGCCTTTCTTACCAACATATATGCGATTGCGGATATGGAGGTCGTCTTGACCGGTGCCGGCACGTCTGCCTATATTGGGAGTATACTACGTGCCCCCTTCCAGAAAAGTTCACTTAAAAACACATGGGCGGCGCCTACCACCGATCTGGTATCCCATCCCCATCACTATTTCCAGGCAGACCGCACGTTGTTACTCGTTTCCTTCGCACGTTCCGGAAACAGTCCCGAAAGCGTCGCCGCCATCAATCTGGCCAACGCCATATGCAAAAAGGCGTTTCACCTCATCATTACCTGCAATCCCGAAGGCGACCTGGCCCGCATGGGGAACCGGCCCGATTGCTTCGTTTTTCAGTTGCCGGAGGAAACCCATGATAGAGGCTTGGCGATGACGAGCAGTTTTACCTGTATGCTATTGGCCGGGCTCCTCATCACGCGTATAGACCAAATCAACCGCTACGAGGAAACGGTTTCACGTCTTGCAGATTACGGTGACCGCATCATCACCCATTACACACCATCCCTGAAAGACATGGCATCGCTTGATTTTAACCGCGCCCTCTTCCTGGGCTCGGGTCCCCTGCAAGACACCGCACAGGAATCACAGCTGAAATTGCAGGAACTCACGGACGGTAAGGTGATTTGCAAACACGACTCATTTCTGGGATTACGGCATGGCCCCAAAGTAGTCATCGACCACAAAACCCTTATCTTTTTCTTATACTCCAATGACGCCTACGTACATCTATACGAGGCCGACCTGGTCAAATCCATTTTAGCTACGCAAAAGGGAATTGGGCAGATTGGTATCAGCGAGTTTCCAGACAACGATCTACAAGCCACACTGACTATCTCTTTGTCCGAGTACGAAGAGAAAATCGAAGAGGATTTTCTATCGGTTTGCAGTGTCCTCCCGGCCCAGATTCTGGCTTTCTTTAAATCGGTTAATCTGGGGCTCAAGCCAGATGCTCCATCAGCAAACGATACGATTACCCGCGTTGTACAAGGCGTCACGATTTATCCATACCACGCCGATCAAATCCATTCATTTAACCGCTTTTAAAGGAATGACTATCTTTATGGTCAGATCATAACTAGTATGGAAAACCAATATGATGTCATTGTCGCTGGAGAACTAAATGTCGATCTCATCCTGAATCATGTCAGCACCTTTCCACAAATAGGCAAGGAAGTGTTAGCACACGATATGCAGCTCACGCTGGGTAGTTCGTCCGCTATTTTTGCCAGCAATCTCAGCACGCTGGGCGCAAAAGTGCTTTTTAAAGGGGCAACGGGGCGCGATATGTTTGGCGATTTTGTAATAAGCGAACTATCGGAACGCGGAGTCGATACAGCTGCCATCGTACGAAACGGGCAAACAAAAACGGGGGTTACCGTGGCGATAAACTTCGGCAATGACAGAGCGATGGTTACCCATCCGGGTGCCATGGGGTATTATGGCGCTGAGGATGTAGACTCAAATGTGTTGCGCCGCGCCAAACACCTGCATATATCCTCCGTGTTTTTGCAGCCTGCGCTGAAACGCAACCTCCACACCCTACTCAGTAAAGCAAAATCCCATAACCTTACCACCTCGCTAGATACGCAATGGGATCCCGACGAAACATGGGACCTCGATCTCGCGGTGTTGCTGCCGTTGGTGGATGTCTTCCTCCCCAATGAGGCGGAGATAAAACGGCTCACGAATCAACCCACGGTTGAACGTGCCCTCCAGCACATCGGCGGCTATTCGAATGCCGTTGTGGTAAAATTAGGCGTACAGGGTTCAATATCGTGTCTTCAAGGTATACAAACGCATGTTCCGCCTTTTTTGAACAGCGAAGTAGTTGACGCCATCGGAGCAGGAGACAGCTTTAATGCGGGTTTTATCTACCGTTATCTTACGGGGGCCACTATTCCGGATTGCCAGCGATTTGGCAACCTCATCGGTGCCATTTCCACGACGGCATCAGGTGGGACCGGTGCGTTCACCAGCCGTTCGGCGGTAATGGAAAAAGCAAAAGCATACTTCAACTATACAGAAAATGACATTAACAGATAAACTGCGAGCACTTCATTCATCAAACGGCTGTTTACTAGCTACTAATTTTTATAACTTCGAAACGCTTGCCGGCGTAATGGTGGCGGCTTCCGAGCTGAAGCAACCGATTATTTTGCAGGTCACGAAGGGATCGATCGATTATTTAGGGTTACCCATGGCGGTAGGAATGGCGAAGGCCGCATTGGCGGGCCATGAAGCGGGCGGCTGGCTCCACCTCGATCATGCCGAATCCTATGATTTGATCGCACGCTGCCTGGACGCTGGTTTCGACTCTGTTATGATCGACTACAGCGAGCGGCCATTCCATGAAAACGTGGCGATGACCACCAAAGTGGTGAAGCTCGCCGAGCAATATAACGCCAACGTAGAAGCCGAACTCGGCTATGTGGCCAAACTCGGACAGACGAAAGAGAAGCTCGGCTTTACAGAACCCGAAGAGGCCCGGCAGTTTGTGCACGATACGGGCGTACATGCACTAGCCGTTGCCATTGGCTCGGCCCATGGTTTTTACAAAGAAACACCCAAGCTCGA
>CAZTJY010000142.1:0-2653 GCA_964613725.1 uncultured Parapedobacter sp.
CCAATCAAACCTACCTGTTTGATATCGTCCGTAAGACGGATATGAAGGTGCAGTACGGCGGTGGTGTCAGGAGTATCGAGAAAGTACAGGAACTCGTCGATGCAGGTATCCATCGGGTGGTGGTAGGCACGCAAGCCATCACCAATCCAGCATTTCTGGATGAGTTGAGCAACCTCAACCGCGGTAAGCATAAATATGCCGACCACGTGGTCATCGCGATAGATGTGTTGGATGAAGTGATCAAGTACTCCGGTTGGATGGAAAGCTCTCCCGTGAAGTTGCTGGATTATATCGACCGCTGCCTGTCGCTTGGATTCTTCCGGTTCCTCTGTACCGATATCAATAAAGACGGTAAGCTGGGGGGTGCAGGGGTGGAACTTTACAAAAAGTTGATGGACCATTCGCCGATCATCAAGCTCATCGCTTCGGGAGGCATCAGTTCGATGGAGGATGTGAAGGATCTCGATGCCATCCATGTCGAAGCCTGCGTGATCGGTAAGGCCATCTACGAAAACCATATTACCATCGAAGAAATAAAAACATGGAACCTGAAATCGCTTATCCGCTTTTAGGTAGCATGTTAGCCAAACGTATCATCCCCTGTTTGGATGTCAAAGATGGCCGTACGGTCAAAGGGGTCAACTTTGTCGATTTGCGTGATGCCGGTGACCCTGTCGAACTGGCGTGGCAATATTCGCGGCAAGGGGCTGATGAACTTGTTTTCCTCGATATAACGGCCACCCATGAGCGGCGCAAGACAACCGTAGAATTAGTAAAGGCCGTCGCGCGACAGGTCAATATCCCCTTTACCATCGGTGGGGGGATCAATGAGTTGGCCGATGCCGATGTGTTGCTGCACGCTGGGGCCGATAAAATATCGATTAATTCGGCGGCTGTACGAAATCCAGTATTGATCGATGAATTGGCAGCGGCATTCGGTAAGCAGTTTGTGGTGGTTGCGGTGGATACCCGACGTGTAGACGGGAAAAACTACGTACACCTCAATGGCGGCCGGCTGAAAACAAATATCGAAACCGAAGTGTGGATTAAGGAGGCCGAGCGCCGTGGAGCCGGAGAAATTTTGCTGACATCGATGGACCATGACGGTACGAAGAATGGGTTCGATTGTGGTTTTTTAAAGGTAATCAACGACCATATAACCATCCCGCTCATTGCCTCCGGCGGTGCTGGCAATACGCAGCACTTTGTGGATGTGTTCCACCAGGCAAACGTGGATGCGGCGTTGGCAGCTTCCGTATTTCATTACGGTGAGATATTGATTCCGGCGTTGAAAGATGAATTGCGGCAGCAAAACATTGCCGTGCGGTAACAAAAAGGACAAATGAACGAACAAATAGACTTCGAAAAGAGTGGTGGCCTGGTTCCGGCTATCATACAGGATGCACAAACCCTCGAGGTGCTGATGTTGGGTTACATGAATGAAGAAGCGTGGCAGAAGACGCAGCATGATGGGCGTGTTACCTTCTTTTCTCGAAGCAAGAACAGGCTTTGGACCAAAGGCGAGGAGAGCGGTAATTTCCTGGAGGTGGTGAACACCCATATCGATTGCGATAACGATACCATTTTAATCAAAGCCCAACCTAAGGGCCCCACATGCCACACCGGAAGCCGGAGTTGCTTCAATACGCCGTACAACCGCAATTTCATCTTCGAATTGCAACGGATTATCAATAGCCGTTATGAATATCCTACAGCCGATTCGTATGTAAACAAATTACACCAGCGCGGCGTGAATAAAATCGCTCAAAAAGTAGGGGAAGAGGCGGTTGAGACTGTTATTGCCGCCCTTGCCGAAGAGGAAGTTGATTTTGTGAACGAGGCATCCGATTTGGTGTTCCATTTACTCGTATTGCTTCGGGAAAAAAACGTGCCGCTGGATGTGATTGCCAGGAACCTGGAGAGCCGGCACCAGTAGAAAGGTGGCAAATATGTACCGTCTTCAAATCGAAAAAGCAGGCACGCTATCCGGGCATCAGAATCCGATATTTGCCGTTGAGAACGGCTCGGATGCTGTAACCGTATTCACTGCGGGGAATGACAAAGGTGTGGTGCAATGGAATGTGGAAACCATGGCCTTCGAGCGGATTCTGTACCCTGTCCAATTTTCGGTTTATGCGTTACACCTCATAGCGAATTCAACGCGGCTGGCCATCGGCACCCGAGATGGGAAGGTACACGTCGTAGACACTCAAACCCAGCAACTGGTGGCCCTGCTCGAACACCATCAGCGGCCGGTTTTCGCCATCGAATCGTTTCGCGACAAACCCGAGTTGGTGGTTTCTTCTGAAGATGGCACCGTGTCAATCTGGGATACGAAAACGTTTGATCTCCTGTACCACTTTAAGGTATCGGACCAAACGGTACGCACTGTTGCCGTCAGCAACGATGAACGATGGGTGGTATTCGGTACGAAAGAAGGAGAGGTGAAACTTTACAACGCGGTTGACTACACATTCGTGGAAGAATTGCCGGCACATACCCGACCGGTCACTTCCCTTTGTTTCTCGCCCGATGGCCGGTATCTACTCACCGGGGGGCGCGATGCGCAGCTCCATGTACTCGGCGTGGGCGGTTTTGGGTTGGTGAAAGACTTTACGCCGCACCTGTTTACGGTATATGCCATTGCCTATCA
>CAZTJY010000142.1:2663-8400 GCA_964613725.1 uncultured Parapedobacter sp.
CGCCAGCCGCGATAAGAGTATCAAAATCTGGGCAGGGAGTGACTTCAGGCTGTTGCGTACAATAAGTTTCGAGAAGGGCTTCGATAGCCATTTCCTATCCATCAATGATATCGTATGGAATCCCTATAAGAATCAATTGGTTTCCGTAAGCGACGATAAGCGGGCCATGGTGTGGGATGTCACGTTGTAAATTATTCCCAGCCCCTTTCCAAGTTACCCCCATCTCATGATCAACTCTTGCAGTAGCACTAAGTTTATTCTCAGGGAATAGGCGCTTTTTTTGATTTTCCCTTATAAAAAGTCCCCATAATCTCCCTATTGTTTCCCCTATAAGAACAGAAGTTGGTGATAGGTTTTATGAAGTAAATAGGGAAGAGTTGCTGAAGGAAGAGGCTATCGAGCAACCAATTCGGCGACTTTAGTCAGGTATTCCACATCCGTCTCATCGAAATGGTCCAGGTATTCGCTGTCCACGTCCAGCACGGCAATCACGTCGCCGTGCTTCATGACGGGAATAACAATTTCTGATTTGGATAGGGCATTGCAGGCAATATGGCCGGGGAAGGTATTCACGTCGGGTACGACGAGCACCTCCGCCCGCTCCCATGCGGTGCCGCAGACCCCTTTGCCTTTTACGATGCGTGTACACGCCACCGGACCATGAAACGGCCCCAGTACCAGCTCATCGGCCTTTACGAGGTAAAAGCCTACCCAAAAGAAATCGAACTGCGCTTTCAGCACGGCCGATATGTTTGCCATATTAGCAATCATATCGATTTCTCCGGCTACCAACGCGTCGAGCTGGGGAAGCAGTGCCTCGTACTGCTCCGCTTTGGCGCCTTGGGCGATATTAACTTCTTCAGCCATTGAAATCGGTTGCTTCGCACCATTTGCGTGCGTTAACGAATGCTTCCAGCCATGGTGATACCTCATCGCGGCGGCCTGTCGGATAGTGTGCCCAGCTCCATTGGAAAATCGAACGTTCGATATGCGGCATGGTTACCAAATGGCGGCCACTGGCGTCGCAAAGCATCGCCGTGGCGAATGCCGATCCATTGGGGTGGTGGGGGTAAGCTTCATATGCATATTTGGCCACAATGTGGTAACGGTCTTCCCCATAAGGCAAATCAAACTTCCCTTCGCCGTGCGACATCCAGACGCCCAATGTGCTGCCGGCCAGGGACGACAGCATCACGGAATGATTCTCTTGTAAGGTAACCGACACAAAATTGCATTCGTGTTTGCCCGAATCGTTGTGGAGCATCTTGCCGTGTACCTCGTGATCGGGATTGATAAGTTCCAATTCCATGAAGAGCTGGCATCCATTGCAGATGCCAATGGAGAGGGTGTCTTCCCGCGCAAAGAAACGCGCTAGCGTTGCCTTGGCTTTTTCGTTGTATAGGAATGCCCCGGCCCACCCTTTGGCTGAACCCAATACATCCGAGTTGGAGAACCCCCCTACGGTGCCGATAAACTGGATGCCTTCGAGCGTTTCCCGTCCTGAGATAAGGTCGGTCATGTGCACGTCTTTGACATCGAATCCGGCAAGATACATGGCATTGGCCATTTCGCGCTCCGAGTTGGAGCCTTTCTCGCGGATGATGGCCGCTTTTGGGCGGGGCTTGCCCGTGTCTACCGCTGGCTTCCGGCCGGTGAAGTGCGCAGGGAACCGATAGGTGAGGGGCTGATGCTTATAATTCGTATAGCGCACCTGCGCTAAGCCACCTTTCGTTTGCTTCTGGTCGAGCAAAAACGACGTTTTGTACCACGTATCCCGAAGCTCGTTAATTCGGAATGCAAAGCGATCGCTTCCATTGGAGAAGACGACTTCATCACCCGAACATGCCGATCCGATTTTGGCAGCGGTTACTCCGACATCTGCAAAGTGCTTTTCAAGCGCTTCGTCGTCAGTTGCCTGCAATACCACGGCAATATTTTCGTTAAACAATGCTTTTACCGTGTCTGTTTCGCCTAAACCCGTTAAGTCGTATTGGGCTGCAAGATTAACATCTGCAAAACACATTTCAAGCAACGTGGTTATCAAACCGCCCGATCCGACGTCATGGCCTGCGGCAACCAATCCGTCAGTGATGAGTTTCTGGATGGTATTGAAGGCCGTTTTGAAATAATCGGCATCTTGTATCGTAGGCGCTTCATTGCCGATTTTGTTGCGTATCTGTGCAAATGAAGATCCACCCAGTTTAAAAGTATCTTTCGAAAGGTTCACATAGTAGATGGAGCCTGCCTGCGTGTTCAACACAGGCTCAACTACCTTTGTGATGTCGGTACAGTTGCCACCGGCGGAAATGATAACCGTACCGGGTGCAATCACGTCCCCATTCGGGTATTTCTGTTTCATGGAGAGCGAATCCTTGCCGGTAGGGATGTTGATGCCAAGGGCGATTGCGAAATCGGAGCAACCCTTTACCGCATCGTATAGGCGGGCATCTTCGCCCTCGTTATTACATGCCCACATCCAGTTGGCCGATAGGGATACGCCAACCAGACCGTTTTTGATGGGGGCAAAGACCAGATTTGACAAGGCCTCACCAATGGCATTACGCGATCCGGCCACGGGGTCGATTAGTGCGGTAAGGGGCGCATGGCCCACCGTGGTCGCCACCCCTTCGTTAGAGCGATAGTCGAGCGCCATCACGCCAACGTTGTTGAGTGGCAATTGCAGCGGCCCCACGCATTGTTGCTTGGCCACCTTTCCACCCACGCATCGGTCTACCTTGTTGGTAAGCCAGTCTTTGCACGCTACGGCTTCGAGCTGCAAGAGTTGGGTGAGGTAAGTAGGTATATCTTCCGTACGGTAGTCTACCGCTGCGTAATCACGGGCGACCCGATGGTCGGTCATTACCGTTTTAGGTGAAGACCCGAAGAAGTCTGATAGGGCATAGTCGAGGGGTTTTTCGCCGCTTGAGCGCGACTGGAATACGAAGCGATGATCGCCAGTCACTTCGCCAACAGTATACAGGGGGGCGCGCTCGCGGTCGGCAACGGTTTGGAGTTGTTGGAGGTCATTTTCGCCAATAATAAGGCCCATCCGCTCCTGCGATTCGTTGCCGATGATTTCCTTGGCGGACAGGGTAGGGTCGCCCACGGGGAGTTTATCGAGGTCGATATACCCGCCTGTCTCCTCCACCAGTTCCGAGAGACAGTTGAGGTGGCCACCGGCGCCATGGTCGTGGATGGAAACAATCGGGTTATGGTCCGACTCCACGAACGCACGGATGGCGTTGGCAGCGCGCTTCTGCATTTCGGGGTTTGCCCGTTGGATGGCATTTAGTTCAATACCCGAACCATAGGCCCCGGTATCGGCCGAAGATACCGCGGCACCGCCCATGCCGATGCGGTAATTTTCGCCGCCGAGTACCACGATACGGTCGCCATTTTTGGGTGTATGCTTTTTGGCCTGTTCCGCCTTGCCATAACCCACGCCGCCGGCCATCATGATGACCTTGTCATAGCCTAATTTGCGGTTGGCCTCCTCGTGTTCGAAGGTCAGCACCGAGCCCGCGATTAACGGCTGGCCAAATTTGTTGCCGAAGTCGGATGCGCCGTTCGATGCCTTGATGAGGATATCCATGGGCGTTTGGTACAACCAGCCCCGTTCATCCATCGCTTGCTCCCACGGACGTTGCGCGAGCAATCTGGGGTAGGCCGTCATGTATACAGCCGTGCCGGCGAGCGGTAGCGCTCCCTGCCCCCCCGCCAGGCGGTCGCGGATTTCTCCGCCCGATCCAGTGGCTGCACCCGAGAAGGGCTCCACGGTAGTGGGGAAGTTATGGGTTTCCGCCTTCAGGGAAAGCACCGAATCGAATTCCTGCTCGGTATAGAAGTCTGGCTTATCTGCCGTTTTGGGCGCAAACTGCATAACACGGGGTCCCTTAATGAAGGCCACGTTGTCTTTATACGCCGATACGATCTCGTTGGGGTGGGTTTCGGATGTTTTCTTAATCAATTTGAACAGCGATGAGGGCTGCTCTTCGCCGTCGATGACGAATGTGCCGTTAAATATCTTGTGGCGACAGTGCTCGGAGTTGGCTTGCGAGAACGCAAACACTTCGGAGTCCGTCAGCCTGCGGCCGATTTTATCCGACAATTGGTGGAGATATTCCACTTCTTCGACGCTCAGGGCCAAGCCTTCCTGTTTGTTGTAAGCGTCGATGTCATCAATTTCCGTAATGGGTTCCGGCGATATATGGATGGTGTACAGCTCCTGTGTCAATCCAACGAACTTCTGGGAAATCATCGGATCGAAATCGGTGAAACCATCGGCAACCGGTGTATATTCTTCGATACGGATGATACCGACGATGCCCATATTTTGGGTGATTTCTACAGCATTGGTGCTCCAGGGCGAAACCATGGCCGCACGCGGTCCCACGAAGTAACCTTTGACGGAATCGCCGTCGACTTTGGTGGCCTTTCCGAAAAGCCAGTTGAGTTTTAAAATGTCTTCAGCTGTTAATGCTGATTCGGTTTGAACACCGTAAACGGTGTTTTTGGGGTTCACAAAGAAATGGATCATTAGTGTTATCCTCGAAGCATAGAATTCTTGATGCAAAGGTACGACTAATTTTTGGGGAAGCCCATCAATTTAGACCTTAGGTGTACTAGTTTTTCTTTTAACATAATTATACGCTAATTTTGCTCACGATGGACCCCGTTACGCGCCCCATACCGATTTTGCCTGCGCAGTCTTTTGCGGTGAAGCACCTTCGAGGGGAGGATTGCGATATACCCTACCATGTACATGACGCCCACGAGCTCATCCTCATCCGGTCGGGATCGGGTGCTTTCTATGTGGGCAATGCTATCCGCCGGTTCCAAGCAGGCGACGTGTTCTTGCTCGCGCCCGGCGTTCCGCATTGGTTCCGGTGCGAGCGGCAGTCCGGCTGTAGTCTCGAAACATATGAGTTTATCGTACTTCAGTTTTACAAATCGTTTCTTGGCGAACAATATTTTGACCTACCTGAGCATGCGCGGCTTAAGCGATTGTTCACCACGACAGAATTGGCGCTGTCCTTCAACGGGCTGACAAAGGATACGCTGGCCGAGTGGCTCCTTTCCATGCCCCAAGCTGTCGGTCAACGACGATTAATGTTTGTGCTCAAGATACTGGCCGTTTTAGGTAACAGCCCTGATAGTACAGCACTTCATCAAGCGATTACCACGGATATTGAATTGGGCGGAAAGGAACCATTGGACCGTTTGCATCATTTCGTCAGTGATCGCCTCCGTGAACGTATTTATCTCGAAGATGCTGCTGCACTGCTCAACATGAGTGTCGCCACATTCTGCCGCTATTTCAAACAATGGACTGGCCGGACATTCGTTGATTTTGTGCAGGAAGTTAGGATAGCGCATGCCTGCGATTTGCTTCGGGCGACGCCGTTGTCCGTGCATAAGGTAGGTCGCAATAGCGGCTTTCATTCCGTGGCTCATTTCATTCGCGTGTTTAAGCGGGTCAAAGGGTTGACGCCGTATCAGTTCAGGGAAGCGTTTGTTTCGAAGCCAGTATAAGAACCAACTGATTATGCGATTTTTTTGTGTATACCTTATTTCCATCGTCACTTTGGCTGAAGGTTGTACAATTGGCCCTGGCCAGCAGGAAAGGCTCGATATAAAGAATCCGCCAAAAGCTACCATCGAGCGGCTGGCGGGCGATGCCGATGTTTCCCCACCGGCCAGCGTGCTGGATAAAGGGGAAGTACTCATCTCTTATTCC
>CAZTJY010000143.1:0-8357 GCA_964613725.1 uncultured Parapedobacter sp.
ACAGGTTGGCCTAAACGCCAACCTGTTCTAGCTTTTACCGGACACTAGTGATAAGTTATATGAAAAATGAGATGTACAAAATGATGTTGGCCTGCTTACTGCTGGGCCTCACTGTTCATGCCCATGCCATCATGCCGGGTCCTGCTTTATCGCAGCCCAAGCAGGTAAGTGGAACAGTTACCGAAGAAAGCACCGGCCAACCGCTGGTAGGTGTCAGTGTTTCCATTAAGGGAACGACTGTGGGGACCGTGACAGACGCCACAGGGGTATTCGAAATCGGCGTGTCCGATGAAGATGCCGTGCTCGTATTTTCCTATACCGGGAAAAAAACCGAGGAACGTGCGGTAAAGGGGCTTTCCGTCATCAATGTGGCCATGGCAGAAAACGAGACCATGTTGCAGGAAGTGTACATCGGGTACATGACCCAGCGGAAGGCGGATGTTACCGGTTCGATTGCGATGGCCACGGCAGATGATATTGCCAAGAACCCATCGGCAAACGCCATGAAATCCCTTCAGGGAAAACTGGCTGGAGTACACATCACCACCAACGGGGGTAATCCGGCAGAGGGCGTCACTGTTCAAGTGCGGGGCCTTTCGTCGTTATCAGGTGGTGTAAGACCATTGATCGTATTGGATGGTATGCCGACGGAAAACCTCAACCTCCGCGATATCAACTCCGCCGATATCGAATCGATACAGGTGTTGAAAGATGCGGCATCGGCCAGTATCTATGGCGCGCGGGCGTCGGGTGGTGTCATTTTGATCCAAACGAAGAAGGGCAAAATAGGCCAGACCAAGGTCGAGTACAACGGTAGCGTGGCCATGAGCAATGTGATTAACCGGCCTACGCTGTTGAATGCTGAGCAGTACGGCGTTGCTACATTCCGTGCGTATGCTTACGATGAGCAAGTGTATGGCATGGCGATGAATCTACCTAGTACCTATGATTTCACATGGCATCGTGATGAAAACGGCCGGCCGGTATTGGAATCGGTGAAACCTGCGGAATGGCTGAATACTGAACAGACCGTCCGCGGTTCCGATACGGATTGGCTTGGTGAGATTCTTCGTCCGGCAGTGATGACCAACCATCAATTGGCGGTCTCAAGTGGTACGGAGCGGTCGAGAAGCTTGTTCTCCCTAGGGTATTACGACAACCAGGGAACACAGATCCACACCTTCTTCAGGCAATATTCCCTACGTGCCAATAACGAATATAGCCTCATCAACAACCGTTTGCGGATAGGAGAGAATCTCGCGGTATCTTATTTACAGTTCCGCGACGCCAACGAATTGCGTTGGGCATTGATTAACCCGCCGGCAGGACCTGTATACGACATCAACGGCGGATGGGCGGGCGCCCCGGGATTCGATGACTTTACAAACCCGGTTCGTGTGTTGACCGATAATAAAGATAATATCGCAAACTATGTGAAAGTTATCGGAAATGTATTTGCCGACCTGGACATCTGGAATGGGATTTCGGCCCGGACGCAGTTCGGCGTGGATTACGGGAACTCATACAGCCGTAGTTTGGAGAAAGAATGGTCGGAAACCGGCGGTCGCAACAGCGCCGGCGAAAACTATGTACGGAGCGACCAATCCCACCCGTTGAGCTACGTGTGGACCAACACCTTGTCTTACAACATGAGCCGTGATAAACATAGCCTCGATGCCGTAGGTGGTGTGGAATACACCCGGTTTGTGCAGGAAGGCTTTTGGGCACGGAGAGAAGGCGTATACCTGGAAGATCGCGATTTTGCCCACCTCGGTGTTACCACTGGCTCGAAATATTCACTGGGCAGTTCGGCCGACGAGTATGTGTATTTCTCCTTGTTTGCCAAGGCCAATTATGTGTACGACCAGAAGTACCTGTTTTCTGCTACGGTACGCCGCGACGGTTCATCGCTTTTCGGTGCGGAAAATCGATACGCGATATTCCCGGCGTTTTCGGCCGGATGGCGGATCAGCAACGAGCCATTTATGCAGGGCCATGCGGTCATATCCGACCTGAAGCTCCGTGCGGGATGGGGTGCGAATGGAAGTGTGCAAGGGCTGCCCCGGGGCTACACGTCCACGCCGTTTACCACCGATTACTTCGGTACCTCGTATCCCATCGAGGGGAATGAAAAGGGGGACCTGTATTCGGGCTATCGCCGCACATGGTTAGGGAACCCTGCCCTGAAATGGGAAACCACCACACAAACGGATGTTGCGGTTGATTTCGGTCTCTTTAACAATCGGTTGACGGGATCGTTGGGTTACTACTTCAAGAAAACCAGCGACATCCTGGTACAAACGCCGTACATCGCCGCCATGGGCGAGGGCGGTGAGCCTTGGATCAACGGTGCCGATATGAATAACCAAGGAGTCGAGTTTGAAATTGGCTACCGCAACGACCCGCAGCGCGAATTCCGGTACGCCATCTCGGCCAATCTGGGAACTTATAAAACGGAAATCGTAAGCTTGCCCGAAAATGTGATCAATAAGTATCCGGGAGATGGCGTGTATGACCTCGTGTTGGGCCGGACCCCCCATATCATGTATGGACTGGTGGCGGATGGCATATTCAAGACTCAGGCAGAGGTGGACGCCCATGCCGAACAACCCGGAAAAGCGGTGGGTCGTATCCGATACAAGGACTTGGATGGCAATGGTATTGTACAGGATTTTGACCGTACTTATATTGGAATCACCGACCCCGACTTCTTTGGTGGCGTGACCTTTGACCTCGGATACCGCAACTTCGATTTGAATGTGTTTTTCCAGGGTGTTTTCGGCAACCAGGTGGATAACGCCTGGAAGCGCGAGTCCGACTTATGGAACATCACTGTGCCGTCGCATAAGAACCATGAAAAGCGTATCTTGGACGGCTGGTACTTCGATAATACGAACTCAGATATCCCCGCCATTTCCAACTCGACCCAGAATGCAGAGCAACGCTTCTCGAGCTATTATGTGGAAAACGGATCTTACCTCAAGCTGCGCAACATCGAGCTGGGGTACACCCTTCCAGCTGCAGCTTCGAGCAAGCTGATGATGCAGCACCTGCGCTTATATGCTTCTGCCCGGAATGTGCTGACGTTGAAAAAAAGCTGGGGAGACGACCGGTTTACCAGCATTGACCCGGAGATGCCAGGGTATGGTTACCTGACGCCGTTCTTTTTGACTTTTGGAGTTAACGTTACTTTCTAAATTGATTTTACTACGAGCTCGCATCAGCTATTAAAAAATAGACAAATGAAAAAGTTTAAATTCACAATATTCTCCCTCCTTGCCATGGCCACGGTGATGGGGTGTGCCGATTCCTTGAATGTGGCCCCCAAACAGGTGCTGGATGAGTCGCTGCTTACGAAGCCTAGCGACATGGAAGGGTTTGTAACTGCGGCTTATGCCCGTATAACGGATATCCCCTCGTGGGATTCGCCGTTCTCCCCTTGGTGGACCGGCTCGTTGCGGTCGGACGATTCGTACAAGGGGGGCGGCGGCACCTGGGACGGCGATGGTTGGCATAACATGGAAACTTTTGTCCAACTGCAGCCAAACGGATGGCCGTTAGATTTTCCATGGTATGTATCTTACCAAATCATCCAGCGGTCCAATACTGCCATACAACGGTTGAATACCGTTACGGAAGAGGAATTCCCAAACAAGAATTCCCGTATTGGTGAGGTAACCTTTATCCGCGCCTTTACCCATTTCCGGTTGAAGCAATTCTTCAAATATATTCCTTATATCGACGAAAACGTGATCGGTACGTCGGCTGAGTTTGAAGCGGTTGCTAACCGGGATTTGTCGCAGCCAAACGACCAGTACTTGTGGGAGCGCATTTTGGCCGATTTCAAGCGTGCGGAAGAACTGTTGCCACCGGTACAGCCCGAGAAGGGACGGATTGATAAGAATGCTGCCACCGCGATGGTTGCCCGTACACTGATGTTCATGGCATACGAGCAGGACGACCGGAACCAGGTGGTGAGTGTCAATAAGGAGCGGCTTGGCGAAGCGTTGACCTACTTGACCAAATTGACGGACCAGGAAGGCGCGAAAGTGGGCTTGCAGCCCGACTTTGCGGAGAACTTTGATATTGCATTTGACAATAACACCAAAGAGTCGATTTGGGAAATCCAGTATTCCATCGATGACGGTAGCTCAACCGGCGGTAAAATTAACCGGAGCGAGGGCCTTAACCATCCCTTCAACTGGGGCGGTTACCAATGTTGCGGGTTCCACCAGATCAGTTACACCATGGCGAATGCGTTCAAAACAGGGCCTGACGGATTGCCGTTGTTCGACACTTACAACGAGACCAGTTATGCCGATGGTGAAGAGGAATATTTTGAAGGCAACACGTTCGACCCACGTTTCAGCCACACCGCTGCCGCGCCCGGATTGCCGTGGAAATATAAACCGGATATGTTATTTGAAAAAGCTGGAATCCGGAATGGGGGCGAATATGGCTATTTCAAATCAATCAAAGAACTGGTCCCACCCGATTGCGATTGCCTACTATACGACGGATGGCAATTCAATTCGATGAATAAGCGGATGATCCGTTATGACGAAGTATTGCTTTGGAAAGCCGAGGTGCTGATCCAGCTGGATCGGTGGGATGAGTCGTTGCCGCTGATCAACAAAGTACGGCAACGCGCTGCCAATAGTACAGACCGATTGGTCATGGCTGATGGATCACCGTCGCTTAACTATCACATCGAACTGTATAAACCGGGAGAGAACTGTACCTGGGATAAGGAGTTTGCATGGAAGGCGATGCAATGGGAAAACCGCTTGGAAATGGCCGCTGAAGGGCGTCGTTTCTTCGACCTGCAACGTTGGGGGATTTTGGAGGAAACGATGAATGACTATTTCGAAGTCGAAAAGGACAGGTTCGCATGGATGGGCGTGGCGCGTTTTACGTCCGGGCGCGACGAGTATTTCCCTATACCGCAGGCACAGATCAACTGGGCAAAGGGTAATTATACACAGAATATCGGATATTAATAATATATATTCATCAGTTATGAAGAGATTTTCAGTTCATGTCCTACTTTTTATATTTACCGTCGGACTGTTTTCAAGTTGTTACGATCGGGGCATTGTGGATGCGAAAGATTTCGACCACTCGTTGCCCAACGTGGAGGCCCTGAATTACACGAAGACGGGTAATACGGTGACGATTACCTGGGATTTCCCAGCGAATGTATCGCCGGCGTTTCGGCGCCCATTGGAGGTAAGCATCCAGAAAGTAGAAAACGATATCTATCGCGATGTCATTATCGTGGGCGGCGAAGGCAAATCGTTCAACATCGATATCGATCCGAACAAGTCCTATCGATTTGTGGTCAAGCTTGCCGGCAATCTATCGGACGACGCGCGGGAAACCGGCAAACCGGATCGGGTCTACTCGTCCGGCCTGGTGCTTGAAGTCCAATAACGTGCGATGAGGCCAGGGGACGTTAAGCGGGCGAGTGCATATGCCGTATTCGTAGGGTGTTTATCCCTATGGGTAGCATGTAGCCGCGACGACGGGGGGGCGCTGTACGTGCCGAGGGATGAAATCACATCGTCGGCGCTGACCCTCGTTCCCGACAAGGAGACGAAAACGGTGTCGGCCACGCTGGGTTTTGACAATCTTGATGCCATTGCGTATCTGATGGTCAAGAAAAGTGGCGGAAGTCAATTTTCTGCCAAGATAGATCGGTCCGAGCTCTCCGCATCGTATGAACTCAATTACGCCGTCCAATCGTCTGACCCCGAGTCTTTCCGACTGGTGCTTACGGCCCATTACAACGACGGGAATGTCTCGAATGAACTGTCCCTGCAGGTAGACAACCGATGGGGTTTTTTCATCCGTGACGTTACCCGCGTTTCCCGTGTGACCGGACGGCCCATGGCCGGAGAGTCATTTCCCAGCCCGAACAACACGGCTACGGAATGGAACGTTGGCGGTACCGACCTCGGCGTGGTTTGGGAAATGGAAGCGGGCACGTATGGGCTTTTCTTCGGCGATACCTTTGGTCATGATTTCGTGCCAAACCCGGCTAGTCCGGGGCCTAACGGCGGTAGCTGGCGGAGCAATGTGCTTGCGTTTTCGACAGATAACAACCTGGAAGATGGGCTGACGTTGAGTGGTATGGCTACAGACAACGGTGGGAATGCCCGTGAGATTGTCTATAGCGCGAAGGATGTCTCGGGCAATGGCGATTGGACATCGATCCCCACAGCGGCCATCCGGGCCAATGGTGCGGATTACGTGCATTATTTCAACATGCGATCGTGGACAGGGTGGGTAACCAACTACTCGGGGCTTTACAAATCTACCGATAACGGCCAGACGTGGGCGAGGTGCGAAACTGTGGAATTCTCATCGAACAGCCCGTTCGGGCAGGCCGGATATTTCAAGAAAGATGGGTATGTGTATATGATGGGTACACAAACCGGCCGTGATAGCCCGGCACGGCTGGCGCGGTTCCTGGAAGCCGACATCGAGCACCTGCCGGACTACGAATATTGGGATGGCGCAACCGGCCAGTGGGTGCGCGGTGACGAAAGCAGGGCAACCATATTGATTGAAGATAAGGTTGGAGAGCTCTCGTTCATTTACAATGAGACCCTCGGAAAATGGCTTGTGGCGTATTTCAACGGCGACCGGTACGAACTCACTCTGCGTACGGCCGAGGATATCACCGGGCCTTGGAGTGCACCTTATACATTGGCCTCGGGCAGTGAATATGCCCAGTTGTATGGCTCCTACATTCATCCGGTATCGGTGAAGGGCAACGACATCTACTTCCTGATGTCGATGTGGTTGCCTTATAATGTATTCCTGATGAAGGCCGAACTGGCGGATATGGGTGAATTTTAAAGAAAAACCCGGCTTGATGATGGCCGGGCCCACCGTGGGAAATACAGGGCTCGAACCTGTGACCCCTACCTTGTCGAGGTAGTGCTCTGAACCAACTGAGCTAATTTCCCAATGCTGCTGCAAAAATAGGCTTTTTTGTGAACGGTGCAAATCATTTTTATCGAATGGCTGGGCCATAGCCCAACTATTTTCGTAGATTTGTGGAAGTACGTATCACACAGATAGACATTGACATCATCACCATCCCATATAGTGAACGAAAATCAGTTGGCGGTTTTTATACAGCGTTTCGAGCGGGCACTTCGTGAAGCGTTTTACGAACAGGCAGATATCAACCAGCTCAGCCTCCAGCGGGGGCTTCCCGCGGCGGTTTGGACCCGTATCATGGACGAAGTGCCACTATCGGTAGCGATACCCCGTGAGTATGGCGGGCGGGGAAGCATCGTAAAGGAGTGCTTGGCGTTGCTGTCAGCAGCGTCGTACGAATCGTTACCACTCTCCCTCACTTTCGGCATCAACATCGCCCTGTTTCTGGAACCGGTGTCTAAATATGCCGATGAGCAGGTGAAGGCACCGATATTCGACCGCTTTCTGACAAAACAATGCATGGGGGGGCTGATGATTACCGAACCCGATTACGGAAGCGATGCGCTTAATATGCGGACATCATACCGCACAGCAGGAAATGAATATCATATTACCGGCACCAAGCACTGGCAAGGGCTTACCGGACAGGCTGATTTCTGGTTGGTAGCGGCGCGTGGCCAGCTTCCCAACGGAGAGCTAGCCCGTGACATTGATTTCTTTATCAGCGACAACACTGCCCCGGCCCAACAAATCAAAGTAGAGCGGCTGTATAATAATTTGGGGCTTTACATGATTCCTTATGGCCTGAATACCATCGATATCCGCGTACCGGGACCACAACGGTTGCTGCCCGAAAGTACAGGAATAAAAATGATGCTCGACATCCTGCACCGCAGCAGGATGCAGTTCCCGGGGATGGGCATGGGTTTTATCAAGCGGATGCTTGACGAAGCGATTAACCACTGCACCCAACGCATGGTTGGCACTAGTAACTTGCTGGCATTGGATTCGGTGCAGTTTCAACTATCGCGTATCCAGGCGGCCTATACCGTCTGCTCGGCGATGTGCCACCGCAGTAGCCATATCAGCGGCATAGCCCATAACTTGGCCATGGAAGGCATCGAGGCTAATGCCATGAAGGCGTTGGTGACCGACCTGATGCAGGAGTCCGCGCAACTTTGCCTGCAGGTCTCCGGTGCCAATGGTTACAAAATCAGTCACATCGCCGGAAGGGGTATTGTGGATAGCCGCCCATTCCAGATTTTCGAAGGGTCTAATGAGATGCTTTATACCCAGATTGCCGAGATGATATTGAAGAAGATGCGGAAAGTTAAGGAAGCTAACCTTGCGGCTTTTCTGGCAACCAGGGATCTTACCCGCGAAGCCAAGGTACATGTGAGAGATAC
>CAZTJY010000144.1:0-8132 GCA_964613725.1 uncultured Parapedobacter sp.
CAGATGATTTAGTTCCTGCGATAACTTATATAGGAAATCCGAATTTTGAAGCGCGCAGCTATTTCCAGTTGTTTTATGCGCTTGACAATCAATTAAAGTTGGTTTTTGAAGGAAACAGGGAAGTGACTTATGATTTGGACACAAAAGCATTAATGGTTAAAAATTCGGATTATAAACATGTTGATATGGAAAAACGTCCGACGGGTGGGTTTGTGCACGATGGAGATTACTACTTCTTGGCCAATGAGGTGCTTGGCGGCGTAGTACAGGATAATGCCTTCGTATTATATAAGAAAAACAAGAATGGCAACGTAGAAATTGCCAATTTTATTGCCGGTGGCAGGAGACATAACGGTAGGCAATTTACGCCGGTAGGCAATACGATGTTTGTTGTAGGCGGAGATGCGGTCCGGTATTGGCTCGAAAAATAACCGTCGCTCATTCATCCGATGAAAGAAAAATTGCCATTGAATGCGCAGGACATTAAAAAGATCAGAAAATACCTGATCCCGATATTGGTTTTCCCATTTCTGGCGGCGGGTATGTTTTACGGCTTCTATTCCATTTTTTGGCGGGACAGCCAGTTCCTGCAAGATAAAACCGGAATATATATGCTGGTGGGCTTTGGCGTGTTCTTCTTTGGCATCATCGCCTATATGATTTCGGCGTCTGTTATCGACTTGCGGCGGGGTTTCAAGTACCGGATTCAAGGAAAAATAACCGATAAAAAACTGAGCGTTACGACCAGTAGAAGCCCTGCTTCAAAATCAAGCAATAGCCATGGCAGTTCCTCGCGGCATTATTATGTGTATATAAACGATGTACAATATTCTATTGAGCAACAACATTACGGAAAAGTCAAAGTGGGTGACAGGGTCATTCTGGAAAAAGCGCCCATGTCGCACCTAACCCTACTGTTGGAGGTAGACGATGCAGATGGATTGTCATCTGTACCACCAACAGAAGCCGATGAGAGCAACAGCCAACTTTTAAACAGCTCACCACGAAAAGTATATTTTAAGCAAGAAGATTTCAACGCCTTGAAAAACGGTTTTCAGGCGAAGCTGAAAGTAAGATTGCTATGGTTTTCACTACCTATATTTATTGTCTTATCGCTTGTATGGAGTGGTATGCAGGCCTTTCTGGTTTTCTTGTTTCCCTTGGTGCTTATTGCCGCCTATCAGTTCTGGAAATTTATGCAGGAGCTTCGTCAATACAACAGTAATAAGCGGTATGCGTATAAAAACGGTATTCCGGCTATTGTTGAAGACAAATCCAAATATACTTACAACGGAAGGACTTTCAATACGATAAGAACCACCCACGGAAATTTGAAAGTGAACGATCAGCTATATGGAAAATTAAACACCGGCAATACGGTTACGCTGTTTACACCGGCAACAGGCAAACAGGTTTTGAGTGTGCTGACCGTTGACAATGAGGAATTGTATCTGCTGTAATCTCACTAAAATTAATCTATACAAGCCAAACAAAAAAATGGGACAAATGCCCTATTGTTACCCCTGGTCGAATTATTCTTTTTTGCAGGGGAGAATTTAAAGGTGTACACCAACTACGCGAAACGGCGACAAAAAAATAACAACACACCTGAACGGATAACAAAAAAGGACATGAAAAAATCGACACCACTTATCGCGCTGCTCTTCCTCGCTATGGTAAGTTTGGAGGGCTATGCACAGGACAACCCCAAAAACCAGGCAGGTAAGAAAGAGGTGAAAAAAGGATTGGTAAGCTTTGAAACCACAACGGCGGCCGACGGCGCCGTACACTACGGTTTCAAAATGAATGGCCTCGACGTAGGACCCAGCATGGTGTTGCGCACCGATGGCACCACCTATACCACCTATAACCTGGACCAGCACCTCGACGGACCGCTGATCGAAATGGATAAGCAACAAGGCACCATCGAACTGTACACCTACCGCAAAAACAAGAAAAACGGCCCCGCCTTTAAAATGGCCAACGGCAAGGTGGCGTGGCAGAAACAATTCAAGAACGATGTGGAAGACATCAACGGATTCCAAGTGGATGCTCCCGGGCAATATGCGCAAGTGAAAGGCGATGGCGTCTCCGGTTTCACCATGGAAAAGTATGCAAAAGGATACGCCATCGGCTATTTCAAGTGGGGCTACCGATACCTGCCGATGATCCATGTGTGGGACGACGGCCACTCCTATTATGGCCAATACCTTGGTGGTGGCAGAAACGGGTTCGGCGCCATGTTCTATCCCAACGGGGAAAAGTACGTGGGCATCTGGAACGACAGCTACCGTGAGGGACTGGGCTTTGTGGTCGATAAAGAAGGTAACGTGGTCGAAAAGGGCTACTACGATGGCGGCAAACTGAAAACGGCACTTTAACCCATCCACCCGATGAAGTCCAGCATCGTTTTCGCCGGTATCCTTTGGGCGGTACTTTCGGTTGTCCATGCTCAACCGAATGCATTCAACGACCATTACGCCATATACATGGAAGGCTACGCTGCACGCCACCTATCCAAAATGAAGGCGGGGAGCGAGCAGCTCATGCGCGACTTTCCGGACGAGTTCGCCGGTTACTACCTGCACGCGTTCTACCAGCTCTGCACAGGCGATGCGGGCCAAGCCGCGCAAGAAGCGGAAAAGGCCTTCCGCATCGACCCCATCTCCCCCTACCCTTACCTGGTCAAGTCGTACATTGCTTTCGCGGGAGGCGACAGCGAGCAAGCGACCCAACAATTGCATTATGCCGTGCAGCTGCGCTCACATAAAAACCTGGACGATGTACGTACCGATATCGCCGTACTCAAGCACTTCACCAAGGCCGACTTCCAGCGCTTTGATGATATGCTCGCCGAAGTGGAGCGCGAAGGCGTCATGAACCCTTCATTGGCCCTCAGGTTCGATCAATGTTTCGTCGGCGCCAGCAAAGGAACGCCATGCGACAACATCGACGCATTGGCGGCACAGTTCAACGCCATGAAATACCCCAACCCCCACATCCAGCAGATCGTATCGCTTACCAAGGCCATCAACTACTATAGTCTCGGCAACCGGGTGGAATCCGAGAAACAGTTCGAGACATTCCTCACCCTTACGGCGGGCAACCCATCCATGGTCTGGAAACGGAGCTATGCGGGCTGGTTCCTGTCCATCCTCAAAAACGACCGGTATGATGCGCGTGGCGCACTTTTAACCATTAACCGAGCGTTGGACGATTACAGGCAAATCGGGTTCCCATCGTACCAACTGGCCAGCATGCAGCTACACAAAATCCATGTACTGGATGGCGTCGACGACAAGAAGGAAGAAAAACTACAGGTAGCCCATCAGTTGGAACAAACGGCCAACCAATTGAACAGCGACTATTTCAAAGCAAAAGCGTATAACTCGATCGGGGCTTACTACCTGCTCAACGGTGCCACGCCGGACCTGGGCAAAAGCAGCAGTTTCCTCACCAAGGCGTACCAGCTGGCGCAGCAGGTCAACGACCCTTACCTCACGCGTGAGGTAAATGGCAATTACATCATCGTCAAAGCCAAGCAGGGCTTATACGGCGAGGCCGGTCGCATTACCGAAGAAACCGCGCAGGGCTACCTCCAAGACAGCATCTATGACCAGGCACAGAACCTGTACAACAACCTCGGGTTCATCCATTTCCACAATAAATCCTACCCCGAGGCCATCACGCAGTTCGAGAAAAGTGCGGCGTTGGTGGAGAAGGTCAAAGCCGGCCTCGATGCCAAACAGAAACTGGCCTACATGAATGAGGTATCCGGCGTGTACGGCGGACTGGCCATGAGCTACAAACACACCGGCGACATCGGCAAGCTATTCACCGCACAGGAACAAAGCCGGAGCGGCTACCTCAAAGAAATGCTCCAACGCGATGTGCCGACGGCCACCATTGCAGACGCCCAAATGCTGCTGAACGCCGATGAGGTGCTCCTCACCTATAGCCTCGGTCGCCCGGGCGAACTGATTATCACCGCCATCACCAAAGAAAAGGCCGAGCTGCGCTACAATTATCCAATAGACGACTTGCTACGGTTCAAAAAGACCTATACCGACCGGGTCAAGAAAATCCCGGCCCCATTGAACCCCTACCTGAACGACCTGAACGTCGACTACCAAAATGGGCAATTGATACAGTACGCCACCAAGGAAGCGGCCTATAAGAAAGCCGACTTCGTACTGTTGGTTGAGTGGACGCGCCAGCTGCTGGAGTCAAACAAACCAGACCTACAGCCCGTGCAGCAGGACTTCCTGCGGTTTTGGCATGAGCTGGCCCTGGCGCCCGTACAGGACATCCTCACACGATACCGAACAGTGATCATCAGCCCCTCACAGGAATTGCACTACCTGCCCTTCGAAGCATTCCTCACACCGAACAATGCCCACTTCATCGAGAGCCACGACGTCAGTTACATCCCCAGCACCACCGTCTGGAAAATATTGGCCGGAAGGCGCTATACCGCCGACCGGAAACCGGCCATTGCCTTTGGCGGTGCCTTCTACCAACCATCGGGCAACATCGAGCCTTTGGTACGGGGAATCGAAGATTTCTACCAGGTGTCTGATGCAATCAACAAAAAAATCAGCCTGGGCGACTACAATTTCAAACAGGAACTCGAAGCCGTGGGATTTGGCGGCGCCAACTACCTGATGGGCACCCTGAAAGAAGTGCAGTACGTTGGCGCACTGGCTGACGACGTAACGGTGTTCACAGGTTACGACATGAGCGAAAGCCGCTTCAAAGCGCTGGACGCGTCGGGCGAGTTGAAACGGTACAAACACCTGCTGATCTCCACACATGGCTTTACCACTGACATTATCCCCGAGTTCAGCGGCGTGATGTTTTCGCAGCCCGATGGCGGGGATGGAAATGAAGACACCTATCTGCTCGCCCCAGAAATCGCCAAGCTACACCTGAACACCGATCTGGTGGTATTGAGCGCATGCGATACCGGCGTGGGCAAACTCTATGGCGGTGAAGGCATCAACGGGTTGAACACCGCTTTCCTGATTGCCGGGTCGAACGCGACGCTGCTGTCGCTGTGGCCCGTGGACGATGCCGGCACCGCGCTGACCATGCAGAACCTGTTCAAAAAAGTCGTTCAGGAACAGGCCACTGCGGGAAAGACGCTCCAGGACATCAAACGTGCTTTCGTAAAGGGCGAATTCGGCGAACGGTACAAACAGCCGAAGTACTGGGCACCGTTTGTGTATAATGGCATTTAGGCGTAGATATGTTAAAAAAGGCAATCTACAGTGTTGGCGAGCCGCCAAAAGCGAGCCGCCTAAACCAACTAATTCTGACTGCAGGCAGCCTGCTTGTCAGACTTGATGCTCGACCACGACCGGCCGTTGGTTGGTATCTCTTGAACCTCCCCATCAACTGTCATCGTATAAAAATCATTGCCTTCGGTGTAGCAAAAATTAACCGAGTCGCCTCCCGTCTCGCAAACGAAACAATCTTTTTTGTCTTTTTTCGAACATCCAGTGGTAAACGTGGTGCCCAATCCAATGGCAACCACAGCCACAAGTTTGATAAAATTTGATTGCATAGTGTTAATATATTAAATAAATGACCGGCGTAAAATTGTGCAAAGTAAAACGCAATGAAAATACCCTACGCTAGGTATTTTCGTAGGCCGTATTGGCCAGTGGTAGGTCAACCGGCCCAATAAATACTGCAAATGTCCTATTGTGTAATGCAAGCCCGGTCGGTAATATTGCAAACAAACGTCATCGGTAATGAGAATATTTATCATCGGTCTTTTGCTATTCCTTCATACGGTTCACCATCGGGCAATGGCCAACGCCGCACAGCCCGGCGTATGGAACGCGGGCGGAACGGTATTCACCATGCTGTACCCCGAAGACAGCCTGACGTTCAAAAAAGTACAGATGCAGCAAGAACGCATCTACATCCAGCTGTACAAAGGTTACGCGGTCGTTAAAGGCTCGTATGTATTCCGCAACACGACAACAGAAAGGCTGGATTTCAAAATGGGATATCCCATAAACGGCATGTATGCCGGTGGCGGTATCGACCTCAATCAAATAACACTCGACTCCCTGAGCCGCTTCAAAGTGAGAACAAGAAGCGGATGGTTGCCCCTGCTGAAAGAAGCACATCCTGCGCTGAACAACGACTACCGCAAAACCATACCTTCGGGCGATAACTGGATGGTATGGCAGATAGCCTTTGCGCCTGGGGAAACGCAAACCGTAACGGTCTATTTCATCGTGAGCACCAACGAGGCGGGCATCCACAACGGTTATAACAGCGAGCGAAAAAACGCTTTTATCTACCTACTGGAAAGTGGCAGTGTATGGCACCAGCCCATCGAGAAAGGTAGCTTTTTCATCCAGCTGATGGATGGCCTGACCACCGATGACATCCACGGCCTTTCGCAGGGATTCAACTTCCGCTACGACGAAACACATAGGCTCTATGCCGGAGCGAAGGCGCATTTCTCGCCCACCCCGAAAGATAATCTCGTGGTCACTTATCACCAAAGAAACGAGGCTTTTTCGTTTGACCGTATACTTGCTGATAGTGAAACCTTGTTTTCAAAAGTAGGCGACCTGAGCGCTGAAACGCTGGATAATCTACCATACACCGAAACAAAAATTGGCGACCCCTACGACGTAGAAAGCACCTTTTTGGGAGTATTACCCGGACTGCTCACGCTCTTTGTCCGCTTTGCTCCGTTGCTCATCAGCGTCCTCGTAGTGGCTATTGCCATTTGGGCGATTGCCAAGTGGGCACGCATCAACAAGAGCAAAACCAAAAGGGTATAATATGTTAGCTCTAGCGTTGCTATTTGTCGTTATCATCGGCTTGCTTTGGATAGTCGTACGGTTGCTGAAACGCTATTTTGCCTTGTACGTAGAACTGGATCAAAAAGATCATCCCGACGAGTTGCTGCATCAGCTTAGAAAGCGAGCAGAAAGCAACACCGGCAAGAAAAAAATGAACGAAGTCAATGCCTTGATTAGCGAACGCCTGGCCGAGTTTGACAAAAAATTCCCACCTTTAGACGCCCAAATGGACGGGCCGGAAGCATTGGTCATCGCTTTTAAGAAGCTGATCCGTTCTTCGCTGAGTATGCTGAAAGAAAGAAGATAAAATGATTTTTAATCGACTCCTTTGGTTCATTTGTGTCGGACTGATTCCATCGATTGTGCCCGCACAGACACCTACGCGGATTGACAGTATCCAGCGATCCGTGCAAAAGGCACGTGATTACGACAGTAAGATTGACATGCTCCAAAAGGGCATAAAGGAAATCTATGCGACTGACTTCGACGGGGCGATTGCGTTGGCCCGTTTGGGGCATAAGCTGGCCAATCAGCGGAACGACACCTTAAATAGCGGGGATTTTTTACGGTCAATCGGCCTTGCCCTGGGCAAAAAGGGCAACATTGACAGCGCTTCGGTTTACTATTATCAAGCGTTGGATAAACTTGAGCCTACCAAAAACCCGGAAAAACTGGGCTTGCTGTACGATGATATGGCAAGAATGTACCGGAAACTCCGGCAATCCGAGCGGGCGCTGGAGTTTTATGACAAAGCATTAGCCTTATATGAAGCCGAAAACGACCTCGAAGGCATTGCCCGCATCAACAATGAAAGCGGTGTGGTTTTTCGGGACGAAGGCGATTACGCTGAGGCTAACAAACGTTTTGAGAAATCACTGCGTATCCAGCGCCAGCGGAACGACTCCGTGGGCATCGGCTATTCATTGGAGTTTTTGGGGTACAACCAACTGCTTATCAAAGACTACCGAAAATCGGAAACTTATTTGAGACGGGCATTGGCTATCCGTGAAAAACTGGGCGATGACTTTGCGACCATGCTCAACTTTACTGCATTGGGAGAATTCTACAAGGAAACCAAACAATATTCCCGCTCCAACGAATATTTTCAAAAAAGCAATGCGGTGGCGAAGAAAATCAGTTTTCCCGATATCCAGCGGTACAACTATCAGCAGATCATGGGAAATTACGAAGCGGTCAATAACTTCGAGCAGGCCTATCAAAACCTAAAAGCATTTAACCTGCTAAACGATAGCCTTTATAATGCGGATAAGCTGAAAAACATCGAGGAAATAACCACCAAAT
>CAZTJY010000145.1:0-7953 GCA_964613725.1 uncultured Parapedobacter sp.
GGCTTTCTTCCTTCCCAGATGGTTTCCGCCCGATCCCAGGCTACCCGCTCGGCTAAGAATGTAGGATCGTGCCATCACCTCATCGTTCGCACTACACATGTAAATTAAACTTCCATAAGGTTTCAAGGAATCGACATCCCATAGCCAATCCTGTTCAGCGGTCATGAAAAAATGGCTTTGTTGATGCGTGTGTGCTGAAAAAGATAGCGTATGCGGAAAAGGTTCCAACCATTTAAAAAGCCTTGCACGGTCTTCAGGTCGAAAAGCATGGTCGCTAGAAAAAGGGATATGGAAAGCCAGTACCACAAGGAAATCTTTGGGCACAAAGCGCAAGTCAGAAGTTTCCCAACCTATACATAGGTATCGCCGTCAGATACGGCGGCAGTCTCACGGTCATCGGTCATTAACGCATGGGTCGGCAACGTGAGGTAGAAGGTTGAACCGATACCAAGTTCGCTTTCCACCCGAATTCGTCCGTTCAACCGATGAATCAATTCGCGGCACAAGAATAAGCCCAAGCCGATTCCCTTCTCGCTTTCGGTTCCATATGTTGATTGGATCTGCCCATTGAAAATCTCCTTGATGTCGGCGTCCGACATCCCCACGCCGTTGTCGCGCACGAAGATGGTACATTCATTCCGGTCGAAATTCTCAGTTACGCCAACGGTGACAAGACCGCCCTGTGCCGTAAACTTAATGGCGTTGCTGACAAGGTTACGAATAATCAGTTCCAGCATTTCCACATCGGCATTTACTTCGGCACTAGCGGCTGCATCCACGCGAATGAATATCCCTTTTTTTTCGGCGATGAACCGTTGCATATTCAGCACGCGCTCAATCACGGCCATGGGTGCCACTGCGGTAAGCACAGGATTAATCCCTTTTACCTGAGCAAGCACCCAAGAGAGTACATTGTTCAGCAGGTCTGACGTATGGTGCGCCGCCGCCAACAAGTCCGTTCGTAATGCTCTTCCCTGTTCCGGAGGAAGCCCCTCATCCGATAAGATTTCGAGTGTCCCTGTAATGGCGCTTAGCGGATTCCGCAAGTCGTGGCCCAAAATGGATATCAATTCCAATTTTTCACGGTTAGCCTCTTGCAGCAACCGATTTTGGTTTTGGATGCGCTCACTTTGATGTTCGATCAGCCTCGCCCGCGCTTCCGCTTCCGACCGTTCACGGTCGTAAGCGCGGCGTAGGTATCTTGTCGTCAGAAAAATAGAAATGACAATAATGGGAAGCGACGTAATAAGGTCGATATAGCGGGCGCTTTCAGATGCGTAACCGCCCATTACAATCGTTGGATTGAGGTATTCGAGTATTAACAGCCCTACAGGAAAAAAAAGGTGCAACACCGTACCAATCCGTTGCAGGCGCTGATTCGCAAAAATGACCACCAACTGATAAGACAACAGGAAAAAATAGAGCGCTGGCCCTGCACTTCCCCCGTTATAGAGAAATACAAAGGTAATCAACAGGTAGCTCCAAGCCATGTAAACCTGTAAACCCAGCTGGTACAATCCACCATACCGCGAGAGGCAATACATCACGATGAGCATGCCCTCGGTAGCGACCAACACCAGCGCAATCTCCGTCAATCCTAGGTACCAGTCGAGCGGTATCAGCACGGCCAACAGCAAGAATACGAATATCGACACGACATTGAACCCGCGATTTTCACGCGTCAATTCATCGGGCCTTCCCACCAATTTATCCCAATATCGCCAGCGTATAGCAACAATCGAATTAAATAATTTATTTTTCAGCAAAACACTAAGCTTACAACTATTACACAAACATAACTTAAAAGCAGCGATTTTTAAATACTTGACAACAATTTAACATCTAGTAAAGCAGCTTGGAATCATACCAGCGGTATGCGGGCGTATGCGTGAAATAGCAATACAGCAGGCGTAACGCATGTGGTCGGCACGCATTACGGCAGAACAAAGGGAAAAGGAAGGCTACAGTTCGCCCTGCAACTTTCTCAGTTCTCGCTGGAGTCTTTGAACGCGGTTTAATAGATGTGACACAGCCTCGATACCAGCCATGTTGATATCCAATTCGTAATGAAGCCGGATGTACCGCTCCAGATCGGGAAGTTGCTCAAACGCAATGAACGTTTCTTTACCCGAACGGCTCAACTCAATCAGCCCGTATTCGTCCAATTGCTGTATAAACGACAGCTCGATACTGTAATACGAACAGCATTGCTCCACCGCTATTCTGCTTTCTTTTTCCATGTCTATCCTGGTTAACGTTCGTTGGAAAGGCGTTCAAACAGTTCTTTTTCTTTGGCGGTAAGACCCGTAGGCAGTTGCACCTGGTAAGTGATATAAAGATCGCCGAAGGTACCGTCTTTTTTATATACCGGGAACCCCCTGCCTTTCAACCGCACTTTGGTGCCATTTTGGGTCTCCGGTGCTACTTTTAACTTCACCTTCCCCGATAAGGTATCGAGCGTTACCTCCCCACCCAAAATCGCTTTGTAAAGATCAAGTGGTACATCTCGGTAGAGATTGTTGCCACGACGCTCAAAAGCGGTGTCGTTATTAATTTCAAACGTAAGGTAAAGGTCGCCCGCGGGGCCGCCATTTACGCCAGGGGAGCCATAGCCAGGAAGCTTGATTTCCTGCCCATTCGCGATGCCCGCTGGCACGGTGATACGGACATTTTTCCCATTGATGGCGAATACCCGCTTATGGGTTTTGTAGGCTTCCGATAAATCGATGGCGATGGAGGCATGGTAGTCGTTTCCTTTAAATTTGGCTTGCCTGCCACCTCGGTTACCAAACATCGAGGCAAAGAAATCGGAGAAAACACCCTCGTCACTGTAAGAAAAGTGTTCTCCACTATCATCGTAGGGAGCGCCCTCTTCGGTAAAAGGGTTACTCCCGGCCTTAGTCTTTTGTTGCCTAGCGTGTTCAAATTGTTCGGCGTGCTTCCAGTCTTTGCCGTATTGATCGTACTTTTTCCGTTTCTCGGGATCGCTCAGCACTTCGTTCGCTTCATTGAGCTGCTGGAAAAACTTTGCGGCCTCCGGATCGTTGGGATTCAGATCGGGATGATGTTTGCGCGCCAGCTTCCGGTAGGCTTTCTTTATTTCCTCGGCTGTCGCGTTTTTATTAATACCTAGTGATTTATAGTAATCTATATAGTCCATTGCTCCGCATGTGTGTAACAAAACAAGCGCCGAAACGGAGAGAATCGGGGTTCAACGTTATATATAACGCATATCGGTGTCATTTTGTTGCGGCTAAATAGTCAATCGGCTTTAAATAAGGTTGCATTGCTAGCTATTTTTTTGTTAGTTGCCCCACTTTTCAACGAGGCGATGGAAGATTAGGCGTCATTGACCGAAAAAGAGTTGTTCGCCCGCATTGCCGCGGGTGCTCTCAGCCTATCAGGTAACGGGTATTCCGGCCAAGGTCGTAATCGACGCCCAGGGCAAACAACGGTTTTTCTCGACGGGCTTTACGTCGGACACCGAGCTGATGAACGAATTAGAAGCTAAAATCCAGTTGGTTTCCGAGCTGTAGGATCTTGATAGCGATGGGTATCGGTGATTAAACTCCCAATACCCACCGCACATCAAAAGCATCGGTCACTTCAATGAGTTGGTCGTCGTTGGCGATAAAGGGACGTGTATTGCGCCCTTCCAGCTTTCCGATAAGCGCCTGCCGATCGTCTGCGCTTTTACAATGCAGGAAAACAGCTAGGTAATTTCCCAGTGTACGCCCTTCGTTGTGCACCAAGTCGGAACCATGGATAATGATGCGATCAGAAACAAGCGAGCCGTTAATCACGGGGACTTCGGTATATCCCGGCAATGGCTTTCCAAATAGCTCGAATTGCAAATCGCCCCCAAAACAGGTATGGTAATGCGTGAGTGCTTTCTTGCAATTACCTGAGAAGGTAACGAAAATCGCACTCACAAATTCACCATGATTAAGGTTAGCCATATCAGCATGTATTAAGCGTCGGGGATTTCGGGTTCTACCAGCTTCATCAACTTTTCGAGTGATTCTTGCCAACCCAGGTAACACATTTCCGCCGGTATGATGGTTGGGATGCCCTCCTGCACCACCTTCAGCTCAGTGCCACATGACACCTTGGTCAGCCACACGGTGGTTGTCATTTCACCCGGCATATTGGGGTCGTCGAATGCATCACTGTATTTGATGAATTCATCGGGCTTTATTTCGAGGTATTTCCCTCCGAAAGAATGTCCATTCCCGGTACTGAAGTTGGTAAACGTCATGTGATACGTTCCGCCCACCTTGACATCCATATGCTGTACCGTGCATATATAACCATAGGGGGGCAGCCACGCAGCGTGCGCCAGCGGGTCTGTAAATGCCCGGAATACTTTTTCGGGGCTCGCCCTGATGACGCGATGTAATGAAACCGTTTGATTTTCCATTTTTATTAAATTTTAATTTTTAATTGCTTGATAGGTTGCCTCAGTTGGTCGCCCGTATCTTATTACCGTATACATATGAAACAGCCAAGACACCCAGCACGACCAGTGGCATCAACATAAACCCGAGGTTCTTATCCACACATGCATGACTAATGAACGCAAAGATCAAATTGAAGGTAAGCCCTGCATAGGCCCATTCCCGCAATTTCGCCGGCACTCCGGGAAAGGAAATCGCCAAAACGCCCAGTGCCTTACAAATAATCAACGTGTAAGCAAAGTAATCGGGATAGCCCAGGGGGGCCGTCCCCATCGTTGCCTGATCTCGTGCAAAAAGCAGGGTGCTAAGTGGCATAACGCCTTCCCAAAGGATGATGATGGTCGTTGCCACCCAAAAGATAATCCTGTTCTTTTTCATTTTACTGATGATTAATGGTTTTTAAATTATTTTGATGCTACATAGTTCACAAAGTTGTTCAAGATGGCTTGCCATCCTTGCTTTTGAAATTCGGGGTCGTTTTCCGTTTCCGCGTCAAACGTCGTTGTGATGTCCGTCTTTCCATCGCGTGCCGTAAACAAGGTGGTCGCCTTCCGGCCATCGGGCATGGTGTAGGTTATTTCCTGGTGCTCCTCCACCGTATCATAAACGCCTTCAAAATCAAAACCGAAGCTGCCGTCTTTGGCTTCCATCCGGTTTTTGAATTTGCCCCCTACCCTAAGGTCGTTCTCGCTGGCGGGGGTATGCCAACTGGGATCAGGCGTATTCCATTGCACGATGTCAGCCGGTGTATTCCATGCCTGCCAAACTTTTGCAACGGGCGCATTTGCAGTTGCTTTTACGGTAATTCTTGTTACTTGTGCCATTGTTTTTCAATTTTTGTTAATCAGATTTGAATCAATTTCTACAGTCCAAAATTACGGTGGGATTTTTAACGACGGCTGTGGTGAAAATGACAATCTTGGGGGTAAATTATGACAAACTATTTTTTAATTTGCGATGCAATAACCCATAATGATATGCAAATCTCCGTCTTCGTACCGGAATATGGTGTAATTGAAGCCGTTACACCACCATTCAGAACCTTTAATACCGCCAATGAATTCCTAACCACATTCGGCAAAGCCCCCATTTTCAAGGTAGAATATGTCGGTTTAAATGAATATGTACCGGCAAACAATGGCGAATACACGATAAAAACCGATCGGTTGATCAGCGAAGTGACCGAAACAGACTTGCTCATCATACCACCTACAATTGGCGATGCGGCGAAGGGAATTGCCGCCAATGCGGGCGCCATACCTTATTTCAAAACGCTACACGAAAAGGGTGCTAGCCTGGCTAGCTTATGTATAGGCGCCTTCCTTTTGGCCGAAACGGGTCTATTGAACGGCAGAAAATGTTCCACACATTGGGCGTATATCAGCGAGTTCAAAGCGCGGTACCCCGAAGTGGAGGTAGAAGACGGTGCCATCATCACAGAACACGACAATATATACAGTAGCGGTGGTGCCAGCAGTTTATGGAATCTGATATTATACTTGGTAGAAAAGTTTGCCGACCGGGAAACCGCCGTCATGATTTCAAAATATTTTGCGCTGGATATTGGGCGGGATAGCCAATCCCAATTCGCGATATTCAAAGGCCAACGTAACCACGGTGATGACGACATCCAAAAAGTGCAAGATTATATTGAAGAACATTATAGTGATCGGATATCGATAGAAACGCTAGCAAAATTGATTAACACCGGTCGCAGGACGTTTGAGCGCAGATTCAAAGACGCGACCAACAACACGCCCATTGCCTATATACAACGCGTACGGATAGAAGCAGCCAAGAAATTCTTTGAAGCGGCAAGGAAAAATGTAACCGAAATTATGTTTGATGTGGGTTATACGGATACGAAAGCATTCAGGGACATATTCAAGAAAATCACCGGGCTCACACCCATCGAATATCGGAACAAGTTCGCAAGGGTGGCAAATGAGGTCTGATGCCGTCCGAAGCTTAGCGCAAGAGCCACCAAATGGGGGAGAATCGGGGCAGAATTAAAAATTACTGAAAACCAATAAATTATACATACCTTTGCATGCAATTAATTTTTTTATTTATTTTTTATTCAAAAATGCCATGCAAGAAGGCAAAGTAAAATTTTTCAATGAAACCAAAGGTTTCGGTTTCATTACCCCCAACGACGGCGGAAAAGACGTATTTGTTCATACCTCGGGGTTGAAAGACCGCATCCGTGAGAACGACGATGTTTCATTCGAAGTCGCCCAAGGCCAAAAAGGGCTCAACGCAGTAAATGTCAAATTGATTTAAATCCGTTTTTCAGGTATTGTATACTAACCATCCGGTGGTCTAACCGGATGGTTTTTTTTGAGGGGTGCGCCATATACTGCTTGCAAATCCGTATATTAGAGCGCATTTTATTTTAAATACACGCACCCGTACATGTCTAAAACCAGTTTCAACAGCATTAACAAGCCTTTTGCATCCACGCTTCGTGCGCGGGTGAACGATTATTTTAAGACGCGTCAGCTTGCCAATACCGGTAATCGGAAGCTCTATATCAAGAGTATTACATTGGTGACTACCGTTATCGCCCTTTACGTTATTTTGCTTGCAGTTACCCTGCCGGTGTGGCTTTCTTGCCTGCTGTGTGTATTATTGGGCATCAATTTCGCCGCCGTCGGCTTCAATATCATGCACGAGGGCGGGCACCAAAGCTTTTCCAAGAGCAAGATACTGAATTCCATATCGGCCTATTCATTGAATATGCTCGGTGGTACCATCTACTTCTGGAAACAGAAACATAACATCAACCATCATACCTATACGAACATAGATGGCCTGGACCATGATATCGATGTGAAGTTCATGCGGATGCATGCCGATCAGCCCCACCGTTGGTTCCATCGGTTCCAGTTTGCTTATTGGTTCGTATTGTACGGGATCTCCTATATCGCCTGGGTATTATTCCAGGATTTCGAGAAATATTTTTCAGGAAAGATGGGCCAAACGGCCGTACGGAAAATGATGCCCTTACGCGAACACCTCATCTTTTGGGCCACCAAGATGGGTTACATTGCTGTCTATTTCATTATTCCCATTGTTTCAGTAGGCTGGCTTCCGGCACTGATCGGTTGGCTTATTGCTGGTGTTTCCTGCGGCTTCTGCATAGCCGTTGTTTTCCAGCTGGCCCACGTTGTAGAGGCTACCCAGTTTCCGGTCACAGACGAGGACAGTGGCAAGATTGAACAGGAATGGATGGTGCATCAATTAAGCACCACCGCCAATTTCGCGACGGGTAGCCGCACGGTTTCCTGGTTGCTCGGCGGGCTCAATTTCCAAGTGGAACATCATCTCTTTCCCCGCATCAGCCACGTACATTATCCCGCCATCAATAAATTAGTCAAGGCTACATGCAAAGAGTTCGGTGTAGCGTATCTGGAGCACCGGACAATGGGGGAGGCGTTTGCATCCCACCTCCGGCATATTTACAGACTCAGCCGGGCGTAACTGATTTTAAAAC
>CAZTJY010000146.1:0-7890 GCA_964613725.1 uncultured Parapedobacter sp.
TGCTACAAACGGATGGATATATGCTACTTATGCCAAGCCCGGCCCAGGGGGCGGCAGCACCACCTTAGTCCGATTTCACTTAACGGGAAACGAAATCGATAAGCTGGAAACGTTATATGAAACCGCACCGCTATCCAATACCGGCGTGCATTTCGGCAGCCGGATTGTGTTTGACAATGCAGGATATCTGTACTTCAGCACAGGCGACCGCGGCGTTAAAGAAAATGCACAAAACTTAAAAAATGATTTGGGCAAAATCCATCGGCTGCACGACAATGGCCGCATACCGCTCGACAACCCGTTTGTGAATACCCCTTACGCCAAACCAAGCATTTGGTCTTATGGCCACCGGAATGTACAGGGATTGGCGTACGACAGCATAAATAACATCATCTATGCTACCGAACAAGGACCGCGGGGCGGCGACGAACTTAACGATATCGAGCGTGGCAAAAACTACGGATGGCCGGTGATTACGTACGGTATCGACTACAGTGGGGCCATTATCTCGGAACGCACGGAAAAAGAAGGTATGGAGCAACCCATCCACTATTGGACACCATCCATCGCCGCTTGCGGATTGCTATATTATACTGGCAATAAATTCCCCGCTTGGCGGAAGAGCCTGTTTGCAGGTGCACTGGCTAGGGAACATATCGCGCGGGTAGTGCTTCGGAACGGCAACTATGCCCATGAAGAAAAACTGCTACAAAACATCGGCCGCGTACGACATATTGCACAGAGCGCCGATGGTTATATCTACGTGCTCACGGAAGACCCCGGCATGCTGCTCAAACTGATTCCGGCAGAATAGGTGGCAATTATCAAAAACTGCGTATCTTTGTGCTATCATGAACGTCGACAAATTGCTTAGCCGGGCCCTGGACTTCGAATTCCTCTCGATCGACGAAGGCGTATACCTATACCATAACGCCCCTATCGCCGACCTATCGTACGTGGCCAACATCCTGCGGAAGGTACAGGTGCCCCACGGTAAAGTAACCTGGCAGATCGACCGGAACGTGAATACCACTAACGTATGCATTGCCAATTGCAAATTCTGTAATTTTTTCCGCCGGCCGGGCCACGAAGAGAGCTATATCACCGATATCGACACCTACAAGCGTAAAATAGAAGAGACCTTCCGTTATGGTGGCGATCAGTTACTGCTACAGGGTGGGCACCACCCCGAATTGGGGCTGGCATTCTATGCCGACCTGTTCCGGGAGTTGAAAACGCTATATCCGCAATTGAAACTGCACGCACTTGGCCCCCCTGAAATCGCCCACGTGGCCAAGTTGGAGGGCATGCCGCACATCGAGGTGCTCCGTACGCTCAAAGAAGCCGGCCTCGACTCGCTGCCCGGTGCAGGGGCGGAGATATTGAACGACCGCGTACGTCGGCTCATCTCAAAGGGGAAGTGTGGCGGAAAAGAATGGTTAGACGTAATGCGTGCCGCGCACCAAGTGAACCTACCTACCTCGGCTACCATGATGTTCGGGCATATCGAAACCATAGAAGAGCGGTTCGAACACCTCGCATGGATTCGGGAAGTACAGGCCGAGCGGCCGGATGGCGCACACGGTTTCCTCGCTTTCATCCCCTGGCCATTTCAAGACGACGGCACCCTGCTCAAGCGACTGCGGGGCATAACCAACAATGTCTCTGGCGACGAATACATCCGCATGATTGCGCTGAGCCGCATTATGTTGCCCAATATCAAAAATATACAGGCCTCGTGGCTCACGGTGGGCAAAAACATTGCACAATTATGCCTCCACGCCGGTGCCAACGACTTTGGATCGATCATGATCGAGGAAAAC
This sequence comes from uncultured Parapedobacter sp., assembly GCA_964613725.1. Lineage (GTDB taxonomy): Bacteria > Bacteroidota > Bacteroidia > Sphingobacteriales > Sphingobacteriaceae > Parapedobacter. Next base: position 1,824 of record CAZTJY010000146.1, read on the forward strand.
GTAGTGTCGGCCGCTGGCGCACCGCACCGATTCACCTCCAAATCTATACAAGATGCTATCCGTGCAGCAGGCTTCGAACCCCAACTCCGCACACAGAAGTACGAATTCAGGGAAATACCTGAAGCGATGGAAGAACAAGTCATCGATTATTAAATGGAAGTGGATCATCGCGAACAACTTACTCGGCAAATCGAAGCACTCATATATGCTTCAGAAATGGGTATTGGGGTTACCGAAATCAGGCAAGTACTTGCTGCGCTCCATGAAACGGAAATTGCCGAGGAGACCATTATCGAAATACTTGATGCCATCAAAAGCCGTTACCTGCAAGACGATTGGATCCTCGAATTACGTTACATTAATGACGGATACCAGTTCCTTACCAAACCGGTCTATTACGACACCATCAATCAACTGCAGACACACCGGTCGAAGAAAAAACTCAGCCCCGCCGCATTGGAAACGTTGGCCATCATCGCTTACCGGCAACCCATCACGAAGCTGGAGATCGAACAAATCCGTGGAGTGAATTGCGATTATTCCGTGCATCGCTTGCTCGAAAAGGAACTAATTAAAATTGCCGGAAAGGCCGATGCACTGGGCAAGCCCCTATTATATGCCACAAGCGATCTGTTTATGGACCATTTCGGGATTGCTTCAACAGCCGATTTACCGAAACTGAAAGACATTGTGCAAGAAGAAAACACGATTGGTGAAACTGGCGAATAGCCCGCCGATATATTTTTTTAAAAAATATGCTTTGAATTAAAATCTTGCTATTTTTATCCTGTAAAATAACACAGATCTATTTACATGATTATGGAAACGCCAATGATGCATGACACGGATTTAGCGATGTTGGAGGACGACATGCTGGTCGCGCTTGACATGGGGCCCGATGACGACGAGGATTCAGGGGATCTTTTTGATGATGAGGATGAAGATTTCGAATTGGATGAGTTTGATTCGTTGGAAGAGTTTGACGATGATTTCGACGACGATGATTACTAACCAAAAGCCTCATATTTGACGAAACCCCATACCAATCACGGCAACCAGCTAGATAGCTAGGAAGAACTCGCATAAAACAAGCCCAATTCATACCGACAGGTTTACTGTGGGATGGTTGGGCTTTTATACCGTTAGGCCAACGTGTTTTTGTGCAGCAATTCGTACAAATCAATCACCTTCTTCTGTAGTTCGATAACTTCCGCTTCGCGCTCCTCGAGTTTCCGCTTAAGGGCTGACAACTCCGCGGTGTGTTTTTTTTCTTCCTCCGAGTCTGTCGTAGCCAGCAATTGGACAATGGTAAGATCAAATAGGCGGGATATTTGGTCCAAACGGGATAAGTTTACATCGGTAATTCCCGTTTCTATTTTCGAAAATGCGGGGATGGATATGTCCAGCCTCTTGGCGACATCTTCTTGGCTCCACCCTTTCTGGTGTCGTAAAAGCCTGATTTTTTTTCCTAATGTGTTCATTGGTAAGATGATGATATAAAGAAAAACCGCTACATCTATCTAACGGGAATTTTCTTTATGGGAGCCGAATATAATTAAATTTATGACTTATATAAAAACTTATCAGCGAAATTAACAAGATTTATGCCACCGTAATTTCCCGAACTCATAAATAAAAGATTCTTTCCAGCGGGCGCTAGGTCGTCTAGGTATTCTTTCATCCGGTCTATTCCGTTTAAATAAACAAGATCGGGTTGATTGAATGCTTGCTTCAGTGTGGCTTCAGAAATCGATTCGGCATTTCGTTGTTTCAATGCCTCTTGATTGATGAATACCGCTGGGTATTCGGCCTCTCGCATCGTGTCGCGGTACTCATTCAGGTAAGCTTCATTGAGGCTGCTATAAGTATGTAATTCGATAATGGCCACCAACGCTTTATCGGGGAACTGCTCTTTAAGCGCATGGATGCTAGCCCGCAACTTGGCAGGCGTATGCGCAAAATCTTGATACACCACACTGTCGTTGTCGCTGGCAACGTATTCCAACCTACGCGCCGCCCCTTTAAACTGCCGGATGGCGGCATAAAATTCATCACGCTGAACGCCCAGCCATTCACAAACCGTAAACGCCGCGGCTATATTCGATAGATTGTGCCTACCGAAAACCTGCAATGGTACGTCGCCAATATGCGTGTGCATATACGTAACACCCTTGTTGATCGTGTATTCCGGCGTACGGTAACCATGTTTATTTATTTTCGAACGGTCTTCCAGCACCAATTCCTGCAATATCTTGTCTTCCTTGTTATACACCAACGTGCCTTTGGGTTCGATACTTTTGATAAACAATCGGAATTGATTCACGTAGTTTTCGAATGTGGGGAACGCATTCACGTGGTCCCACGCCACACCGCTGATGAGTGCAATGTGCGGCTTATATAAATGAAACTTAGGCCGCTGGTCAACGGGCGAAGCGAGATATTCATCACCTTCGATGATGATCAATGGGGCATCTTTGGTCAGCCGCACCATGTGTTCAAAGTCATCGAGCTTAGCCCCTACCAGAAAGTCGAAGTCGCGCCCGATCGAGCGAAGCACGTGCATGACCATACTGGTTATCGTTGTCTTCCCATGGCTCCCGCCAATCACCACCCTCATTTTCTCCGCTGCCTGCTCATAGATAAATTCGGGATAGGAGTAAATACGTATACCCAACTCCTGAGCTTTCAGTAATTCCGGATTGTCTTCTTTTGCATGCATCCCCAATACCACTGCGTCAATATCCGCTGTAATACGTGAAGGATCCCACCCAGCCTCTGGTAGCAGTCCCTCCTGATCAAGGTTGGTACGTGACGGTTCGTAAATATGATCATCTGAACCGCTAACCAGGTAACCCTTCTTTGCCAGCGCTATCGCAAGGTTATGCATTATGCTGCCGCCAATGGCGATAAAATGTACCCGCATACCTGTTATTCTTTTATAAACCGCACCGCCGCCCAGCGATCCATCGTCTCGTCGCCCGTATGGATCAGCCCATGGCTTGCAGCCGCACTTTTCAATACGTCCAAGTCGTAACCTTCATAGAAACCACTGATAAACAATACACCATTTGACGTCAATGATCGGGCATAATCTTCCAATTGGTCGAGCAGAATGTTACGGTTGATGTTTGCCAAGATCACATCGAAACGGCTCCCCTGTATTAACTCTGCTGAGCCACACGCCGTGGTGATATGGGCAACGTCGTTTCGTATTTTATTTTCTTCTACGCTAGCCACACACACCGGGTCATTGTCAATAGCTAGCACCTGCGCAGCACCAAGCTTGGCTGCCAATATAGCCAAGATTCCGGTGCCGCACCCCATATCCAACACGTTTTTCGCTTCAATTGTTTCTGTCAGCATCAGTTGCATCATCAACGATGTGGTCTGATGGTGCCCCGTGCCGAATGCCATCTTCGGATCGATGACGATTTCGTATGGGTATTCGGCCGCCGGGGCATGGAAAGTAGCCCTCACGTAACATTTATCGGCTACTACAACCGGCTCGAAATTACGTTCCCACACTTTATTCCAGTTTTGCGGTTCGATTTCATTGACCACGTAAGATACCTCGAAACCGGCCGGTTGATGAATCAGCAGCGATTCCAATGCCGAAAGGTCGAACTGCGCCGACGCAATATAAGCCGCAAACCCACCATCATGAGTCTCAAACGAGTCGAATCCCATATCACCAAGATCACTTATCAGCAAGTCTTGATGCCAATCTTCGCCCCCTAGGCAGGAGAAAACCACTTCACTGTATTTCATCACAGACCGGGATTAGCGGTTGAATACTTTGGCTATATCGATGAAATCACGCGACTTTAAAGAAGCTCCACCGATCAAACCACCGTCGATATCTTCCTGTGCAAACAATTCCGGCGCATTTTTGGGGTTGCAACTTCCGCCATAAAGTATGGTGGTACCGTTGGCAACCTCCTGGTTATAGTGGCTGGCCACCTCATCGCGGATAAATGCATGCACCTCCTGTGCTTGTTCCGGCGTGGCGGTAAGTCCGGTTCCAATGGCCCACACCGGCTCGTATGCAAGCACGATTTCATGAAAGGCGCGGTCGGTCAGATGGAAAACACCCTTCTCCAACTGTGTTCGTATCACATCAAAATAGCGGCCGGACTCACGCTCTTCTTGGGTTTCACCGATGCAAAAAATCGGCGTAAGACCATGTTTTAAGGCCGCATCCACCTTTTTACTGAGCAGGATATCATCCTCCTGGAAGTACGCGCGGCGCTCCGAGTGCCCCAGTATGACATGCGTTGCGCCGGTGGACTTCAATTGTGAAGCGGATATCTCGCCGGTATACGCACCCGACTCCTGAAAATAGATATTTTGCCCACCGACGCCAACACGAGCCGTACGTCCTCCCAAATGGGCGATGCTGTGCAGATGGATAAACGGTGCACAGATCACTAGACCTTGTTCTCCGATCAGCTCATCGTTAGCCATATTTACAATCTCGGAAAAAAGGCTAATACCCTGCTGATAATCAAGGTTCATTTTCCAGTTCCCCGCAACAATTTTCGTTCGTGTCATATTTTTATAGTTATTGTAAAACAAAGTTTAAGATTCACTTTTTACCCTATGTCTCCGTGTTCGCTCAAACACCGCCGTCAGTAATCGCTTTTCCGCTCCGTCAAATCGTAGATTCCGCCGCTCATATACCAATTCCATAGTTTCAAAGAATTTTTCCATTCGATAGACCGAAAAACCGTCCACTGTGCCCCACGAGAAGTCGGGAATAAACGTTGGAGGCATGCCTATGCTGTAAACACTCGCCCCCACTCCCACGACCGTCCCCGTATTGAAAGCCGTATTGATCGCACATCGCACATGATCGGCCATCACTACGCCGCAAAACTGCAAGCCGGTATCCCGGAAACCCCCATGGGCGTAATCATATAAGCGTACGGACTTATAATTGTTCTTCAAATTAGAATTATTTGTATCAGCCCCCCAATTGCACCCTTCGCCCAGCACAGCGCTTCCGAGGTATCCATCATGCCCCTTGTTGGATCGCCCCCAAATAACACAGGTATTGAGCTCACCACCAACCCTCGAATGAGGGCCTATAGATACGTTGCTGTAAATCCGGGTTCCCATTTTCACTTGCGAATGCTCACCCAATGCAAATGCGCCCCTGATGAGGCTACCCTCCCATACTTCACTGTCTTTGCCCAAGTAAATAGGCCCTCGGGAGCTATTGAAGGTAGCATGCTCCGCTTGGGCTCCTTGCTCGGCAAAAAACCGATTTCCAATGAAACGGTTGCTTTCGGATAATATTGCCGACTGTCGCCCTTTAGTTAATCGATTGAAATCCAACTCGATCTGTTCACCGTTCTGCAAGAAGATATCCTCGGGATGGTTAATCATAACAACCGGATGGTAATAGTACACGGAGGAGTAGCTTGCCAATGTTGGTAGATTGCCGTCACGCACGGCGTCGGGCGCTGTGCGCAAGGCAATCGGCACATCCCTGTACCATAGTACTTCGCCGGTTCGTAAAGCCACCATTGCATCGACCAGGCGGCTGTCAGGACAACAGTTTCCCCGCACCAGCAGGATATCGTCACCCAATTGGCCTAGCGGATATTTTTCCTGCAGATAATCTTCCGTAAGGAATGAATACGTAGCGCCCAGCCATTGTGCCCATTTCTCGGCGACGGTTAGAATGCCCACGCGCAGGTCGGCCACGGGACGCGTCAGCGTCAATGGATAAAGCCCTACCCGCCATTCCGCCTTGTCAAATAAAACGATATGCATAGGTTTCCATTTAGAACGGCTAAAATAAAAAAGTCCCGATAAAATATCGGGACTAATATTTTTTTACCTGCAGTAGTGTTACTTTTTGTTGTAACGGCTACGGAATTTATCGATACGGCCTGCAGTATCAACCAATTTCATTTTTCCGGTATAGAAAGGATGGGAAGTGTGTGAAATTTCAAGCTTCACCAATGGATATTCATTTCCATCCTCCCACTGAATGGTTTCTTTGGCTTCAATGCATGATTTCGTTACAAACGAATAATCGTTTGACATATCCTTGAAAACC
>CAZTJY010000147.1:0-7877 GCA_964613725.1 uncultured Parapedobacter sp.
TATCGCGTAACCGTTGCTTATGAGCAGCTTAACGAGGTGATGCGCATCATTAAGGCAGAAAGCCTCAACGTGCTGAAGCAAGAATTCGACAATCAATGTATAGTGGAACTGGCAATCCGCCAATCACAAGTGAACCAGGTGCTGGGCCGCTTGGGGAAAGTGGAAGGATTGGAGATGGTTTTTCTCAAGACGATATAGGTTGTGTTTTAAAGATCAACAAGTAACAAATCTGTAGAAACTAAATCGTTTTATGGGAATAGCAGATTAAAATTTATCTTAGCGCCCAAATTTTATGATACAAAAGCAAAACCGATTCATGATCTTATTAGCGAAGTTTTCGAAATCAATTGCATTTATTGCCCAAACGACCTTGCTGTGGTGCCTGGCAGTGAATGTGCACGCCCAAGTTTTTACGATGCCGGCCCAGGGCTGGGAGACTGTGGGCCAGGTTACTGTACGTTTGTCCAAACCGGGGGCAATGATTACATCGCCGGGTGATGGTGTTTTAGTCCACACATCCCTGCGGAAAGGCCGCCCCGCGGATTTGGTAAGTGCATCGGCGTATGGCGATGCGGAGTTTACGTTTAACTACCTTCTAGCCGAAGGATCGGAAGCGACGTTGTATTTGCACGGCGTTTATCCTGTGACGTTGGCCGACAGCAGGGGAGTATCGATACCCACGGCGCAGACCAACGGCGGGGCAGCCGGTTACCCGCCTCGGCAACAGGTGGGCCGGGCACCGGGGCTGTGGCAGCGGTTGCATATCCAATTCAAGGCCCCCCGGTTCGACAATGAAGGACGCCAAATTTCGCCGGCACGACTGATCCGGGCGGAGCTAAATGGCGTCGTTATCCATGAGGACATGCAACTGGAAGCCCCGGGTGACGGCAGCGGGAAGGCAGAAGCTCCGGTACGGCTGAGGGTAAACCATGGAGCTGTCGCATTGAAAGACATAACCGTCCATAAACTGTCTGAGCCTGATTCACAACGAGGGGACAACGCAGACCCCATCTTAGTTACCGCACAGGTAAACACCACGCTTCGTAGTTTCATGGACATCCCAGATGGGCCGCGTGTGGTCCATGCGATTTCCGTTGGACATCCACAACAGGTTCACTACACGTATGACCTGGATAATGGAAGTCTATTCCAAGTATGGCGGGGTGGTTTCCTCGATGCTACCCCGATGTGGAATAACCGTGGAAATGGCACATCAAGAATATTGGGAAGCCCGATTCATTTCGGCGTGCCAAGCCCAGCCATTGCGAAATTGACGGCGATAGATGCGCGCTGGCCAACGGACACGACAGGGACGAATTACAAGCCGAATGGATATGCGATGGATTCCCAGGATCTGCCGACGTTCCGTTACCGCATATACGGCCAACAGGTGGAAGATGCAATCCGCCCCTTGGCCAACGGTGGAGGGTTTAGCCGGACCGTAAACGTTACGGGTGATGTGGACGGCCTGTACTTGCGGTTGGCCGTGTCGCCCACGATCACTGACCAGGGTAAAGGCGTATTTCTGATCGGTGATAACGCATGGTTCCTCCAGCTGGAGGAAACCGGCAAGGGCAAGCCCTTCGTCCGTGATGGGCAAGCCGGCCAGGAATTGCTGGTGCCGATAACCAGCATGATCCGTTATTCCATTATTTTCTAATCGCTTTGACCATGACTACGACTATTAAACATACACGATACGTGAAACTGATTGCGGTAATGGCAATGGCCCTTACATCGGTGCTAAGCCTTTTTGCGCAAGAAAGCCCCAAGGAGGAAGACTACTTCCGGATAAGGAAGGTACGTACCCCCGAAGGTATTATCCTGGAAGTGGGAGGATTGGCCATGTTGCCTAACGGCAACCTCGGCGTCAGCACACGCCGTGGTGATGTCTACATCATCGAAAACCCGACGAGTAGCAACCCGTATTTCCGGAAGTTCGCCTTTGGCTTGCACGAGATTCTCGGTCTCGCTTATAAAGACGGTGCCTTGTATTGCGCCCAACGCGGCGAGCTGACCAAGCTGGTCGACACAGACAACGACGGCAAAGCGGATGTATATGAAACGGTATATGCCTGGCCGCTGTCGGGTCATTACCATGAGTATTCGTTCGGCCCAATCATCGCACCCGATGGCTCTTTCTTCGTAACGGGCAACGTTGCCTTTGGCGATGAGGAGTGGTGGCGCGGAGAGAGCCGCGTGCCTTGGCGCGGATGGGCGATGAATATCACCGAGGACGGCAAACTCACGCCTTGGGCTACGGGCATGCGTTCGCCAGCTGGCCCGGGCTTACTCAACGGGCAGTTTTTCTATACCGATAACCAGGGCGATTGGATGGGGTCGGGCGGACTGTGGCAGGTGAATAAGGGTGATTTCATGGGGCATCCCGCCGGCCTGCGGTGGACCGGCCTTCCGGGATCACCGGTAAAGCTGACCACGGAGCAATTTGTTTCGAAAATGGACGAACGCCGCATAAAGAACGACCAAGGTCGGTTTATCAAGCCGGAGAATATTATCAACGAACAATACAAGACGGCATTCGATGCTAAGCAGGAATTTGCTGAATTCCGATTGCCCGCCGTCTGGCTGCCCCACGGGATTCTCGGCATCTCCTCGTCACAACCTACGGTCATCCCCGATGGCGTATTTGGCCCTTTTGCCGGACAGGTATTGGTGGGCGACCAGGGAATGAGTATGTTGTCTCGGGTGATGTTGGAAGAGGTAAACGGCAAGCTGCAGGGAGCGGCCATCGGATTCCGCAGCGGATTCCGGTCGGGCGTGCTGCGTGTGACATGGGCTCCGGACGGCTCATTGTTTGTCGGCGAGACCAACCGCGGATGGGGCTCTGCAGGCGACGCCAACGAAGGGTTGGAGCGCCTGGAGTGGAACGGAAAGATTCCGTTTGAGATGCAGACGGTAAAAGCGATGCCCGACGGGTTCGAAATCACCTTCACGCTGCCCGTAGATACAGCCTCTGCCAACGACCTTGCGTCGTACAGCGTGGAGAGTTATACCTACAAATACCATCCGGTCTATGGCAGTCCGCCGGTCGACATAAAATCGAATCGGATAAAAGGCGTAAAAGTCTCTGCCGATGGCTTGCGGGCGCGGGTTATTGTGGATAGCCTCCGGGAACATTATGTCCACACGATTACGCTGGATGGAATCCGGGAACGGAACAACTTCTATTCGCTAATCCATCCCACCGCGTATTATACGTTACATAGTATACCCAAGGGTGCGAAGTTGACGATGAGTGAGGTCAGTACCAAAGACAGTTCTATTCCCGTAGCAGCGCCGGAGCCGGCACCAATCGCGGCTTCTTCCAAACCAGGTAGTAAGTCGACATCGTCGATAAAAGCGCCATCGGTAAAAACAGCAGTCGCGAAAGCCCCTACTTTCAAGGAAATCGAAGGCCTGCTGGCAAAATATACCTGCATCGCGTGCCATAATCCGAATAAGAAGCAGGTTGGTCCTTCCTATGCAGATATTGCCAAACGGAAGTATTCGAACGAGGAAATCGTGAAGTTGATTCACAATCCGAAACCGGAAAATTGGCCCGGTTACGCAACTGAAATGCCGCCTATGCCGCATGTGCCAAAGGCAGACGCGCTCAGGATTGCGGCTTATATCAATTCATTGGCCAACTGATTAACGACAGGTACATCACCTGTTATTTCCCAATCCAGCTCCCGTATCCGTGGGGCTGGATTTTTTTATTGTAGCTGTTGCATTTGTATGTTCCGATTGGTTTAACTAAGTTTGAATAAGTTACTTGACCTTTGTAGGAAAATAGCACCTAAATAATGACGAGGATCGTTAAACATGCTTGGCCTTTATTGGCAGCCGTTGCAATCATTTATGTATTCGATCGATCCTGGGGCGTACTACCGCCACTTGGTAAGCTGCTCAGTCCGTACCACGGTTATTTTCAAAACGCCGAAGGAGAGCAACGGGCCGGCGACAGCGAGATCGAGCTCTCTGGTATCATGGGCGAGGTGACCGTTCGCTATGACGATAACGCGGTGCCCCATATCTTCGCGGAGAATGACGACGATCTTTATTTTGCTCAAGGGTATGTAATCGCACGTGATCGGCTGTGGCAGATGGAATTTTACACGCTCGTTGCCGCGGGTCGCCTTACGGAAGTGGTTGGCGAAGCTGCGCTCGAGTACGACCGCTTTAACCGTCGGTTGGGCATGGCCCGTTCCGCGGCGGCGATTGCGAAACGGCTGGAAGCCGATCCCGTGGCCGGAAAGGTTTTGACAGCCTATGCAGCAGGCGTTAACGCCTACATCGCCCAACTGGCATATAAGGACCTTCCGGTCGAGTATAAGCTATTAGATTATACTCCGGAGCCATGGTCGCCCTATAAATCGATTCTGATGCTGATGAACATGCGCAACACCCTTAACGGAGGCAGCAACGACGTGCGGCTTACACAGGTGCTGGCCAAATACGGTCCCGATGTGGTAGCCGACCTTTTTCCGGATTATCCCACCATGGAATCACCCATCGTACCAGAAGGAACGGTATGGGATTTTGAGCCGCTGGGGGCTCCGTCCGTGCCCCAGGCCGTTACCGTCCGTCCAGACAGTGGTTTACTGGCCTTTGCGGTGCCTACACCGCGACCCGAGATCGGCAGTAACAACTGGGCCGTGGGGGGCGATCGATCCGCTACGGGCTTACCAATCTTGGCCAACGATCCCCACTTACAACTCACCTTGCCTTCTATCTGGTACCAGATGCAACTTTCATCACCCCGAGTAAATGTGTATGGCGTGGCCCTGCCGGGTACTCCGGCTATCATCATCGGCTTCAACAAGGATGTGTCGTGGGGCGTCACCAATGTCGGTTCGGATGTGATGGATTTCTACCGCATCCGCTTCCGAGACAGTACACTGGCTGAATATTGGCACGACGGGCAATGGAAGCCGACGGCGATGCACGTTGAAACCTACCGGCTAAAAAGCGGCGCTGCGCTGCGCGACACCCTTTATTATACCCATCACGGGCCGGTGGTGTACCACAAGCCTTCGCAAAACGCATATACGAGCAGGGTTCCGGCGGGTTATGCCATGCGATGGATAACGAACGAGACCGACGGGGCCGATGTGCTGGCGTTCCATTACCTCAACCGTGCCAGTGGCTACGAGGATTATCGGGCGGCACTGGCCTATTTCACCGCGCCAGCGCAGAATTTTGTGTTTTCGAGCAATAACGGGGATATCGCCATTACATCGAATGGCAAGCTGCCACTTAAATGGAAAGGGCAGGGGAAATACCTGCTTGACGGCACGCTGCCGTCGCACGACTGGCAAGGCTGGATTCCGCGCGAGCAGAACCCGATGGTGAAGAACCCGCCTCGCGGGTTTGTAAGTTCGGCAAACCAGTTTCCGGCCGATACGACCTATCCTTATTACCTTGATTGGCAGTTTGCCCACCCCAGCCGCGCGCTGCGCATCAATGAACGTCTTGGAGCGATGCACGCCGCAACGGCAGATAGCATGCGCGAGCTGCAGAACGACAATTTCAACGTGAACGCACGGCGTATTTTGCCCCGGCTGCTACGTACATTGGCCAGTGACGATTCCATCAAGCGTTCCGCTGAGTACGATATCCTTGACCGATGGGACTACCGCAATGACGCCAAAGCGGTAGGTGCCACAATTTTTGAGTACTGGATAGGCGAGCTTCGCGACGCGATATGGGGTGATGAGTTCCCGCAGGATGACCAGCTGCTGTATCCGAGTTTCGACCGCACCTATTCACTCATAAACGATGAGCCCCACGCGAAATGGTTCGACAATGTGTTGACTACCGATACCGTAGAGACTATCGAGGTTATCATCCACCGGAGCTTTCGGCAAACCATCGCAGCGTTGCGTGAACGGTTCGGTGATGTATCTGCGGAGGACTGGGCATGGGGGCGTGCAAAGAATACGCGTATTATGCATTTAGTGCCCAATTTTAGGTCATTCGGCCGCACAGGAATTGAAACCGGGGGCGGTAACGGCATCGTCAACGCCACCTCGGGTACTCAGGGACCATCGTGGCGGATGGTAGTACAGCTGGGTGGTGAGTGGCCCGTGGCGTACGGAGTATATCCCGGTGGGCAATCGGGCAATCCCGGCAGTAAATATTACGACAACATGATCGGCCGGTGGGCTAGCGGTCAGTTAGATACGCTTCTTTTCCTGAAAGCTGTTGATGAGCGCTCGCCGAGGTTGCAACAGGATGTGGTATTGAAACCAAAAAGATAAATCGATATGCTTTTGCTATTTATATTGATTGCGGGTGCTGTTTTTTCGTACGTAGGCCCGTGGTGGGCGATCGCTCCGGTTTGCTTTGTGGGTTGCTGGCGGCTATCGCGCCGGCCTTCACGTGCGTTTTGGCAATCAGCAGGTGGGAGTGCCCTCTTGTGGGTGGGCTATGGCATGTACCTACATTTGGGTACGGGGGCAGGACTGACCCAACAGTTGGCCGGAATTTTCACAGGGGGAGCAGCGTTTGCCGCCGGCACAACGGGTGTGGTGCTGATGCTGGCGGCCTCCGCTTTTGTTGTAGCCTTGGTGAGCGGTTTTTCGGGTCTGGCCGGCCTGCGTGCAAAACAGCTCTTCCGACCCGCTCCGTAGAAAATACCTAATTTGGTGTATTGCGTGATTGATGTTTTGTGGCCACCTTCGTTGTATAAACGACCATGTAAATGAAGATGTCATGAGTTATAAAATAATCGCATTGATCGCAGCCGTGGCCGTGGGAGGAATGGGAACGGCAAACGGGCAGTTTTTGGAGAAACTGGGTAAGAAAGCAGAGAAAGCCGCCGAGCGTACCGTTGAACGCCGGGTAGAACGTGAGGCGGAGAAAAGAACCGATAAGGCACTGGATAAGGTGTTTGAGGCTGGCGAAGAGAAGGGAAAGAAGGAAAAAGGGGCCGCCAACGAAAAGACCACAGCAGGAGGGAAGGGTAATGTCGATGAAAAAGATGCAGCGGTAGCCAGGCGGCAATCGGCATTGGCCGCGATGCTTGGGGGCGGGAGCATGGAAGAGGTGCCCGATACCTATGCGTTCTCCTACCGTGCCACGATGGAAATCACCGACGACAGTGAAAAGGAAGAAACCACCATCTGGTTTTGGCTAGAACCGGAAGCCACGTATTTCGGTACGGAAGTGCAAGCGGGAGAAACCAGGGGGCAGATTGCCGTGATGGACATGGACATCAAAAGCATGGTCATGTTTATGGACGACGGCAAACAAAAGATGGCTATGCGCATGGGCGGAAATCAGCAGCTGATGGACAAGTACATTAAAATGGCAGGCGATGACGGGAAAGATGACCTGAATATCTCCGCGATTGAAAGCAAAACCATCCTTGGCTATCACTGCAAGGGCTTCAAAATAGAAACGGATGAAGGTATTTCCAAGGTATGGGTTACTGAGGAGGCACCTGTAGGAATGGCAAACGGCATGATGAAGGGTGATTACCTTTCCAACGGATTGCCTAATATAGGACCCAATGCCCTACTCATGGAGACGGAGTATGCACCCAAAGAAGGGGACAAAAACCGCTTCCGTATGGTCTGTACGGCATTGGAACCTACGTCGAAGGCCATCCATAAAAAAGACTATAAATCGGCTATCTAACTTGTCCGTCGCCGTATACGTAGTACTTGTTGGTAACCAGCTGCTCAAGTCCCAGTGGCCCGCGGTGGTGCAGCTTGTCGGTGCTGATGGCCAATTCGGCACCGACGCCCATGGCTCCGCCGTCAGTGAACCGCGTGGATGCGTTGTGGTACACGGCAGCGCAGTCTACCTGCTCCATGAAAACATCGGCCTGTTCCTTATCCGTCGTTAGAATGACGGAAGAATGGCCGCCG
>CAZTJY010000148.1:0-7823 GCA_964613725.1 uncultured Parapedobacter sp.
TGCATGTAATGATGTCGGGTTTTTATCCCGAAGTGTAACAAAGGTATAAATTTTGCAATCAAAGTATTAAATTAGTGGCAACAATGCATTTAAATCAATCAATATGAAGAGAAGATTATTCGTGGCAGTGGTCGGTATTTTTGCCGCCATGTCGTTCAGCTCATGCGGTTACAACACCCTTGTGAACCTCGAAGAAAATGTGAAAGGTAAATGGGCGCAGGTGGAGAATGCCTATCAACGGCGTGCTGACCTGATCCCCAACCTCGTCAATACCGTGAAAGGCGCAGCCAATTTCGAGCAGGAGACCCTCACGCAGGTGATCGAAGCACGGGCAAAGGCTTCTTCGGTCACCGTCGATCCAGAAAACTTGACCCCCGAAGCCATCCAACAGTTCCAGCAATCGCAAGATGCGCTGTCTCAATCACTGGGTCGCCTACTGGTTACGGTGGAACGTTACCCGGAACTGAAGGCTAACCAGAACTTCCTCGAATTGCAAGCACAGTTGGAAGGCACGGAAAACCGCATCAGTACCGAACGGCGTGCATTCAATGAAGCTACCCAAGAATACAATTCATCGGTTAGGCGGTTTCCCAATAACATTACCGCCGGCCTTTTCGGTTTCAAGCAAAAAGGCTACTTCTCAGCCGAAGCGGGAGCCGATCAAGCGCCTGAAGTACAGTTTTAAGACGTGAAATTTGAGACGTGAGAATTGAGACTTAACTTAGCGGGATATGGAACGTTTTACCGAAGAACAACAAGCACAAATCGTACATGCTATCCAAGTGGCAGAAGGATATACTTCGGGTGAAATACGCCTAGCCGTCGAACCCCGATGCAAAGACGAGCCAAAGGACCGCGCCGCCGTATATTTCCATCGTCTTTGGATGGATAAAACGGCGTTGCGGAATGGCGTGCTGATTTACATGGCTATTGACGACCACCGCTTTGCTATCATTGGGGATGCCGGCATACACGCGAAGGTCGGCGCCGGATTTTGGGAGGAAACGAAGGAACTCATGTTGCGGTATTTTAAGCAAGGCGACTTGGTGCAGGGACTCATTGAAGGAATTAAACATGCCGGGGAGCAATTGCAGCGCTTCTTCCCAAGGCAGGATGACGATGTGAATGAGCTGCCTAACGACATAGCCTTCGGCAATGGTAAAGACGATTAAGTATTTCAAGATAACACTCTTATGCGCCTTATTCCTGGGGTGCGCGGCGAATGTTTATGCACAGGATTTCCCGGCAACACCCAATACGCTGGTCAACGACTACACCGGCACCCTCTCAGCTGCCGAAGTGGAGCAGTTGGAACGTAAGTTGGTCGCTTTTGACGACAGCACGTCCACGCAGATCGCGGTGGTGGTGATGCAGTCTACCGGGCAGTATGAAATAGCCGATTATGCCGTGCGACTGGCACAGCAGTGGGGTATCGGAGGAAAGGAACACGATAACGGCATCCTGTTGCTGGTCGCTTTGGGCGATCGTGCCGTGACCATACAAACCGGTTATGGTGTGGAGGGCGCTGTGCCCGACGCCATCGCTTATCGGATTATCGAAAGCGAGATCAAGCCGCCGTTCCGGAACGGGGATTATTTTACGGGTATTGACCGGGCCACCAATGCACTTATCGCGTATACGAAGGGCGAGTACAAAGCTAAACCAAAGAACGAGGGTGGTAGTGGTGGGGGCTTCGGTTCGATTATTTTTATCATGATTGTGGTAATCATCATCGTTGTCGCACTAGCCGGGCGCGGCGGGGGTGGTGGTGGCAGGGTAATGGGTGGCCGCGGGGCTTCAGACCTGTTATGGTGGACGATGTTGAGCGGTATGGGGCGTGGTGGCCGTGGCGGTGGTTTCGGCGGCGGTGGATTTGGAGGGGGAGGAGGCTTCGGCGGCGGTGGCTTCGGGGGCTTCGGTGGAGGTGGTTTTGGTGGAGGTGGAGCCAGCGGTAGCTGGTAGGCATCCAAACATTCCACGGTAACAATATGTTTATGAGGGGGCAGTTGATGCGGAATTGTCCCATCTTTGCCGAATAGTATTTGAGAACGATAAAGCGTGATATCATGAAGAAACTGGTTTTGGCAGCTATGGCTGTACTGCCCATGGCTGTATGGGCACAAGAAGATTTTACCGTTACGGCAAAAGTAGGTGCCCTGAATGCACCTGCCAAGGCATACCTAAGCTATCGGACAGCAACGGGTGCTGTGCTCGATTCGGCTACGGTGACCGATGGGGCATTCAAATTCCACGGAACGGTCGTGGCACCTTCGCGGGCGCTGGTACTGCTTGCCCACGAAGGGGGCGATATCCGCCAAATGGAAGACCCCGACAGGGTGGAACTCTACCTGGAAAAAGGGGCGATACATGTGACATCCAACGACTCACTTGTCAATGCCTCGATAAAGGGCGGTGCAGTAAATAAGGACTTTGCCGCTTACCACGATGATGTTGCTCCGCTGCAAGCCAAGATGGGTAACGTGATGGCACGGTTTGTTGCGGCATCGGAAGAACAGAAGCAAGATCCTGCCTTCATGCAGGGGCTGCAGGCGGAAGCCATGGCCATCCAAGAAGAGCAAAAAGGAGTTGACTTCGCTTACATCGATAAGCACCCTTCCAGCGTGGTCAGCCTCGACCTACTTATGCCCTACGTGGGTTCGGAACCCACGCAGGAGGTTGTCGAGCCAGCATTCAACAA
The DNA here is from genome assembly GCA_964613725.1 of uncultured Parapedobacter sp. Taxonomy (GTDB): domain Bacteria; phylum Bacteroidota; class Bacteroidia; order Sphingobacteriales; family Sphingobacteriaceae; genus Parapedobacter. The sequence goes on from CAZTJY010000148.1 coordinate 2,699, forward strand.
GCTGTCGGCTGCACTGAAAGACTCGGATAAGGGAAAGGCAATTGCCGCACAATTGGAAACTTCGAAACGGGTAGACATTGGAGCCGTTGCCCCCGACTTCAGCCAGCCAGATACGGCCGGCACACCGATTGCACTGTCATCGCTCCGCGGCAAATACGTATTGGTCGATTTCTGGGCGAGCTGGTGCGGCCCCTGCAGGCAAGAAAATCCGAATGTCGTGGCGGCTTACCACGCATTTAAAGACAAGAATTTTACGGTCTTCGGTGTGTCGCTCGATCGTCCCGGAGCAAAAGATGCCTGGTTGAAAGCCATCAAAGACGACGGGCTGCAGGATTGGCCGCATGTATCAGAATTGAAATGGTGGCAGTCTGAAGTGGTAGAACTATACGCTATCCAAGGTATCCCTGCTAATTTTTTGCTGGATCCCGAGGGTCGTATCATTGCGAAGAACTTACGGGGCGAAGACCTCCATACCACATTGGCGGGGCTGCTCCAATAACTCCTTTACGGAAGAACTACATAACCAAAAACGCCCCGGATTCGACATCCGGGGCGTTCGCTATATTTACAGCACCGTTTACAAAGACAGGATGTCGACAATGCGCAGCAAGTTCTCGTTTACGGTCCCGATATGCTTGATGGCTTTATCGAACGGCGTGAATACGGCTTCGCTATGGATGAGGCCCGCCATTTCGCCTCGGCGGCCCTCCAACAGCGCCTCCACGGCAACGACGCCCAAGCGGCTGGCCAATACCCGGTCCATGCAAGAGGGGCTACCGCCACGTTGGATATGCCCGAGGATCGAAACACGCATGTCGTAATGTGGGAATCGTTCCTTTATTCGCTCGGCCACTGAAAACGCACCACCGGCGTCGTCCCCTTCGGCTACGATAATTACCCGCGAGGCTTTATTCTTGCGGGTACGGTCCAGCCGGTCCATCATGGCTTCATAATCGACTTTGTTTTCGGGGATCAATACACATTCGGCACCGACGCTGATGCCTGCCCGCAGGGCAATAAGGCCGGAATCGCGACCCATCACTTCCACCACAAACACGCGGTCGTGCGACTCGGCCGTGTCGCGGATTTTATCTACCGCGTCAATAACCGTGTTGATTGCCGTGTCGTAGCCGATGGTGAAATCCGTGCCCGCCAAATCGTTGTCGATGGTGCCAGGCAGGCCAATGATAGGGATGTTGTGTTCTTCAATGAATTTCGACGCACCCGTGAATGTACCATCGCCACCAATGGCCACTAAGCCGTCTATGCCGTGCTTCTTAAGGTTCTCGTAGGCCCGTTGGCGGCCCTCCACCGTGCGGAACTCTTCACTTCGTGCTGTCTTTAGGATCGTACCCCCCCGTTGGATAATATTGGCCACGGATTTGGCATCCATCGGAAAGATATCGTCGTGGACCATGCCGTCGTATCCTCGGCCAATGCCAAATACGTTGAGGTTGTAGTACAGGCCGGTACGAACTACGGCACGGATGGCTGCATTCATCCCCGGAGCGTCGCCTCCAGACGTGAATACAGCAATGTTCTTGATGTTGCTCATGCGTTTATTGTTGACTGTTTTAGTTTGTCTTACCTTGTTGATAGGCGGCTAAACCGCTGTTTAAGAAATTAATGTAATTCTGGATATCCTCATTATACGCTTGTGCGGGCACCAGCTGGTTTCCCTCGCCATCTACCACCACATAGTAAGGCTGGGCGTTGGTTCCGAAACGCGATGCCTGGAGGTCCGACCATTTCTGGCCCACCCGGCGTATCCTTTTTCCGCTGAATGTGGAAACATAGTGCTCTTCTGGTGCCAAGTCGGTTCGGTCGTCCACATACAACGAGACAAGGATATAGTCTTCTTTAAGCCGCTTCAGCACCTGCGGGTCGGGCCAAACTGATTCTTCCATTTTGCGGCAGTTTACGCAGCTCCATCCCGTGAAATCCAGCAAGACGGGTTTATCCACCTGCTTGGAATATTCCAGTGCTTGTTCATAGTCATAGAATGCGTCGATGCCGTGGGGTGCATGGAAAACGTCACCATATTTTTTGACGATACCACTGCTCGCCTGCGGTGCCGAACTAACGCTAGCACCAACCTGGTGCAAGTTGAAATCCTGTGTCGGCGATGGCGGAAGCCACGCACTTAGTGCTTTCAATGGTGCCCCCCACATACCGGGTACCATATAGACGGTAAACGATAAAACAACAATGGCGAAAAACAAACGGGGAATAGAGATGAACGGCACGTCACTGTCGTGAGAGAACTTCAATTTACCCAATAAATAAAGGCCGAATAGACCGAATATGACAATCCAGATTGCCAGGAAGACCTCCCGATCGAGCAGGCCCCAATGATAGGCCAGGTCGACATTCGATAAGAACTTGAAGGCCAGCGCCAGTTCCAAGAAGCCCAACGACACCTTAACGGTATTAAGCCATCCGCCCGACTTAGGCATTTCTTTCAATAACGATGGGAAAAAGGCGAAAAGCATAAACGGTATCGCCAACGCTATCGAAAAACCTAACATGCCGATGGCCGGGCCCAGTAGCGCACCCTCGGCCACCGCCTCTACCAGCAGGTAGCCGATAATGGGGCCCGTACATGAAAAAGAAACCAATGCCAGGGTAAACGCCATAAAAAATAGGCCTAGGAAACCACGTTGGTTAGACTTCTCATCCATCTTGTTGACAAAGCGCGAGGGTAGGGTGATTTCAAAAGCGCCCAGGAAGGAAATCGCGAATACGATGATGATCAAGAAAAACAACAGGTTGAACCAAGCACTGCTCGCTGCCTCATTGAGCGCGGAGGCGCCGAAAATGAGCGTGACAAGCATGCCTAGGGCTACATAGATGACAATGATGAAAAGACCATATAACAACGCGTTGATGACGCCCTTGGTTCGCGTACCGCTCTGTTTCGTGAAATAGGAAACGGTGAGTGGCACCATCGGATAAATGCAGGGCATCAGAAATGCCGCGAACCCCCCGATAACACCGGCGATGAAAATCCCCCAAAGTGTCTGCGGACTTCCCTCGCTGCTGGCGTTACCACCGGGCGCGGCAACTGCGGTTTGCCCTTGCGTGCTATCCACCAACGCTTGACCATCGCCAAACACCACGTCTTCCGGTACCTCGATGTATTCCGTCAATTCCGCTGTGTCGGCCCCCGCTGTAAACTCAACGTCGCTGAAATCCAGCAAGCTGTCTTGTGCCAAGGCCGAAGAGGCCAAGGCAACCGCCATACCGATAACACATAACGTAAGAAAAAAACGTTTCATTCGAAATAAATTGTTTTTTTATGGCTCCATGGGACCTGCGTTTTCATTGCCTTTTGTGTTAGGTGCTTACGCGGTAGGTTCATGTACACAATAAAATGGTTGCAAACTTAATAAAAAAAGGCAGTGTACTGCCTTTGCTTTATTCTTTTGGATCCGATTATTTCACCGCTATTGCGAATTCCACCTCGTCAGGCGGTAAGCACTGGTTGGCATCGCAGGCCATAAACTCAACAGCGCCTTTCACGGTTGTTGCTCCCTTCTTTAATTTGATTTTCTGCTGGAAAACCACTTCCTTGTCGAAATAACCTACATCCATCGAAAAGACCTCTTCGTATTTGGTTTTCGGCTTGGGTTCAGCAGGCTTACCCACCAAGGTGTAGTCGGCCGATGGCGTGAACGTAAACGATGTCTTGATTGGCCCCCCCTCTTCCACATGTTGCGAATAGATGTGCCAGCCTGCGTCCATCGTTGCCTTAATGAAAACCACGGCTTCGTCTTTGTTGATTTTTTTTGCGCCGAACTGCCAGGTAACGGGTTCTAGGATCTGTGCGAAGGCACCGGTTACCACAAAACACAAAACCATCGCTGTTAATACTACTTTTCTCATAATCATTCAAGTGTTGTTTCCGTAAAATATTAAGACTCGCTTTACTGCTCGGGGTTTAATTCCACAGCAGCGCTGTTCGGTGTTTGCGCTGCAAAGGTAACGAATCCCGCTCAGACAACAAAGGCTATTTCTTTGATGTCGAAGTCGGCGAGGTGACCGTTGAAGTCGATCCGCAGCCGCCCGGTTTCACTGACCCCCCGCAATATACCCGACACGGTTATGCCGTCTACCGAATAAAGATGCAACTCGTCGAGGCGATACAGTTGTTGCCGGTAATCGGCCAGTGTGGTATCGGAATGGCCCGATTTGAGCGCAACGTACTCCCGCTCAATATAGCTGCAAAGATCGGCCAATAAATCAGGTATTTGGCAATCCCTGTGTAAAATTTGCTTGACGGAGGTTGTCTGTTTCTGGATGCTCGGGGGGAACGAAGTTTGGTTGACATTGATGCCAATACCCACAACCGCTGATTTCCATGTTTTGCCTTTCAGGATGTTTTCGATAAGGATGCCGCCGATTTTCTGATTCGCGATATAGATGTCGTTTGGCCATTTTATTTTAACGGCAACGTGGGTGAGCATCTCAAGCCAGCGGGCAACGGCCAAACTGATGGCTGCCGTGAGCACGAATTGCTGTTTCGGGTCGAGGAAGGAAGGTACGAGCAGCATGCTGAACGTAAGATTCTTCCCCGGCTCGCTTTGCCAGACCGTGCCTTTTTGTCCCCTGCCATCGTACTGGTCAACTGCCAATATTACAGTGCCTTCAGGGAGTGGCGTGGATTTTGACAACGCTTCCTTGAGGTATCCGTTGGTGGAAGGGACCCGCTGTAATGTAATAATATTTTGTCCCTCGAATAATCCCGAAAATGTGTTACTTTGCAATACGAATGGAATAAAAGGGTGTCATGCGCCCAAAACTATAATAATTTTTAATGATAAAAAACAAAAAATCAGTCCTATCAGCCCGCCTGTCAGAAGTTATCGTACACGGTATGCAAGAGAAGAAGGGCAATGAAATCGTTAGGCTTGATTTGAGGAATATAGGGGGAGCGGTTTCCGATTATTTCGTAATTTGCCACGCAGACTCTTCAACACAGGTCAACGCACTGGCCAAAAGCGTGGAAGCGGAAGTCTACAAGGCCTTTCAGCAAGAGCCTTGGCGCAAAGAGGGGACGGAACATGGAGAGTGGATATTATTGGACTTCGTCGATGTGGTTGTCCATATTTTTAAAACAGATAAA
>CAZTJY010000149.1:0-7697 GCA_964613725.1 uncultured Parapedobacter sp.
AGCCATTCGAAAGCCGCGATGAGGAACGCATAGAAGACACCCAGCCCCGCAAAGGCGCGGTGTGTGCCGAACAAGCCGTCGATGACGATTTCAAGCATCTCGATATTGATGATGCAAAAACCCAGATATACGAAGAGGTGCAGCAACGCGGCGAAGGGGCGCTTGAACATTTTCTTCTGCCCGAAAGCCACCAATAGCATCGCCATCAGCCTGCGGGCGGGTTGGTCCCGCCGCTTCTCGCGCCTGCCCATCCGGATGTTCGCGATAATCCTGCGCGCGTTGGCTGTGGCTAACGCGATAGCCGCAAGCAATACGATTCCAAAAATAACCTGGCTTACCATCATAAGAAGTTTACATGCGTGCAGTGGCGCCCCATACGAAGGTAAGCAATTCGTCATACTATGCAAGCATAATAAATTATTCGGCGCAAAAAAAAGCGGAATGTGCACGCACATTCCGCTTTTTGATCTTGTTTGGCGTTGTTACTGCGCCGCTGGCGTTGTGCCTGCTGCAATGCCCATTTTTGTTTTCACGTCGCCTGTCAGATCATCGCCGCCGGCAAAGTAAGAGATGCCCGGATTAGCGATATCAAATACATACGCATACCCTTTTTCCTTGGCTACGCTTTGAATCGCGGTATTTGCTTTCTGGATGATGGGCGCGAAAAGTTCTTCGTTTTTTTTCTGCAGTTCTTCCTGTGCAACCTGCTGTACCTGCTGTATGCGGCCTTGCAGTTCCTGGAGTTCAGTGCCTATTTTCTGAATTTGGGCATCGATCGAATCTTTGTTTGCCTCACTGCGGTTACGTTGCAATTGTTGCGCCTGTTGCAATTTCTGGTCGTGTACTTCACCCATCTTCTGCAATTCCGCCTCTTTCGATTTCTGAAGGTTGTCAAATTCTGTTTGAGCAGCTGCGAATTCAGGCATCGATTGGATGATATCATTTGAATTGATATGGCCTATCTTCTGCTGCGCACTTACGAGTCCGGTTGATAAAAACAGCACCGCAACCACCACTGCACCTTTAAACAAATTTTTCATGCTATTCATTTTGATTTTTACTAGTTGTTTAGGGTTTGTTTGCTTTCCCTTTGTTGTGATATAAGTTTATTGTTCTTTCTTAATTTTAAAAAGTTGCGCAATGATACAAAACGGATTAGTCATCCGCAAGTGATGGGTCGGGTTTATATCCCAAACGGGTAATCACATCATTGCTTTTGTCCAGCCGTGGGTTGGCGTAGAGGAAAGTCACCTCACTCCCTTTATCCAAAACGATATCTAAACTCTGGTCCGTGGCAATGGTCTGTATGGCTTGGGCAACGCGGTCTTGGATGGGCTGTACGAGTTTAACACGCTCTTGGAAAAGGTCGCCCTCAAAGCCAAATTTCTGCCGCTGAAATTCCCGTGCTTCCTGTTCTTTCAGTACGATCTCGTCCTCTCGCTTGCGGCGCATCTCCTCACTGAGCAATACCTGGTCTTCCTGGTATTTTTTGTACAATGTTTCGATATCGGCGAACCGGCTATCCACTTCCTCTTGCCATTGTACCGAGAGCGCATCCAATTGTTTTTGTGCGGCAAGGTACTCCGGAATATGTTTCAGGATGTACTCCGTGTCCACATAAGCAAACCGCTGAGCCATTGCTGCCGAAGAAGCCACGACGGACAGCACCAATATACCTACTAATTTTTTCATGCTTATCATACTTACAAAAGTAATTCCATTTTTTCTAATATCACCATTATTTAGTTGAATCCGCCCATTTGCTGCATGATGCTAAATGTAAAGTTCTGTCGCCACGTGCTTGAGGGCACGCCCGGTATCGGGTCGAAAGCATGGCCGTAGTCGATGCCCAGCAAGCCGAAAATCGGAAGGAAGATACGGGCACCCACGCCGACCGACCGGCGGACCTTGAAAGGATTGAAATCGCGGAAGTTGTTCCACGTGTTGCCCCCTTCGGCGAAAGCCAATACGAATACGGTGGCTTGGTCGTTCAGCATCACTGGATGGCGTAATTCCAACTGGTATTTATTGTAAATAGGGCTACCCGAGTTGCGGGCGATATTGACGTTTGAGCCGTCTGGAACGACCATGCCGTTGGCATAACCACGCATAGCAATGATTTCAGACCCCTGCAGGAAGTCGAAGCCCATCATCCCATCGCCACCCAACTTAAACCGCTCGAAGGCCGATTGCCCGGTGGCGCTGGTGTACGAACCCAAGAAACCGAATTGCGCTTGCGCCTTCAGCACCAACTTTCCGGTAATACGCGTGTACCATTGCGAATCAAACTTCCACTTGTGGTACTCCGTCCATTTATAGCGCTGCTCGTCGGGTGCTGTGGGGTAGTTGATGTCGTTAAATGCAGAGTAAGGGGGTGTCACCTGGACGGTTAGCTTCAGGTGTGAGCCCGATGTCGGATAAATCGGCTGGTCTACCGAGTTCCGGCTGATTTCCTGCGTCAGGTTGATGTTGTACGACGTGCCGTTTTCGAACAAGAATCCCGGGTAATTCTGTAGTTTGTACTGCTGGAAACCGAGCGAATAGTTCAATTGGAAATAGTTGTCGGGCCACTGCAGACGCTTACCCAGGCTTACGGTAACACCGTTCATCCATATCCGGTTCAGTTCACTGTCGCGCACAATCTGGCGGCCGGTATACCAGTCGAACCCGCCATACGACGAAGACGAGGTAAAGGCACTAACGCCGAAATAAATTGGTTTCTTACCGCCCAGCCAAGGCTCCGAGAAAGAGAAGCTGTACGATTGGTAACGCTTGCCGCTGGTTTGCCCGCGGATGCTCAGCTTTTGGCCATCGCCACGAGGCAGCGGCTTCCACGCGGTTTTGTCGAAGAAATTACGTGTGGAGAAGTTGTTGAACGAAAGCCCCAGCGTTCCGATGACCTGCCCGGCGCCGAAACCGCCGGATAGTTCCACTTGGTCAGCAGGTTTTTCCGTCACGTTATATTCGATGTCTACCGTTCCCTCCGAATGGTTGAGATTGGTGGGGACGGGGTTTGTCTTTTGTTCGTCGAAGTTACCTAATTGGGCAATCTGCCGGGTACTCCGCATCAACAATTCCTTCGAAAATTTCTGCCCCGGTTTGGTGTGTATCTCGCGCAGCAGGACGCGGTCGTTGGTCACGTCGTTACCTTTAAGGATGATGTTGTTGATGGTGAACTGCGCGCCTTCGTAGATGCGGAGGTCCAAATCAATGGTGTCGTTATAGATACGGGTCTGCACGGGATCTACCGTAAAGGTTAGGTAACCGTCGTTGAGGTACAGCGAAGAAATATCGTCACTGTTGCGCGTCGGGCCCATCAACTTGGTGTTGAGTTTTTCCTCGCTGAACACTTCCCCCTTTTTAATGCCAAGGATTACATTGAGAATGGAATCTGAATATTTTGCATTGCCCTGCCAAGTGATGTCTCCGAAGTAATATTTAGGACCTTCATACAGGTCGATGTCTACGATGACATTGCGGGCGTTGTGTTTATAGAACGTGTCGCGGAGAATTTCCGCATCGCGGTAACCGTGTTCGTGCATTTTGGCAACGAGGTTCTCCTTGGCTTCCTTGTATTTTTCGGCCTTGAATTTACCCGGACCGGTAATGCGCCACCAGGTGCGCTGTCGCACACCCTTGAAGAATTTTCGGAGCTGGCGTTGCGAAAAGTCCTCGTTGCCTGTGAAATTGATGCGGTGCGCACGCACCTTTCGGTTTCGGTCCACATTCACCACCAGTATCTGGTTGTTTGCCTGTGTGGAGTCTTTCACCGCTGCCATCGTTATTTCGGGGTATAGGAAGCCCTTTTCGCTCAGGTAACGTGTAATCGTGTTGCGGGTGGTATTCATTAGGTTTTGATTGACGATCTTGCCCGTGTTTTCGTTGAGCTGCTTCCGTACCTCTTCGGTTTGCGTTTTGCTAAGCCCCTCGATATCGATGCGGGTAAGGCGGGGCCGCTCCACCACGTGGATATTGAAGAAAATGGAATCACCTTTCACCGCGTCCGCGTAAAGTTCCACCTCGTCAAATAGACCCTGGTTCATGAGATTTTTCACCACATTTGAAGTGGCATCACTGGGAACCTCGATCCGTGAGCCAACCACGAGTTTGGAAATGGTGATCAGCACATCGTTATCCAGGTATTCCGTGCCGCTTATCGTCACTCCGCCTATGATGTAATTCTGTGGGTTGAGGTAACTGAATTCGTCGGAATTGCCTACCGGTAAACGACGTTGTTGGGCCAACGTGCTCCCCGCCGCCAATAGGGTAATAAGTATAATAAAAAGGGGTATTCGCTTCATCTATCTAATTTATCGCTGCTAAAGTACGGTAAACAGTTGTTAATTTTTGTTAAAAGGTGTTTTTTTGAGATTTCAGACATGAGACACTAGACAACAGACATCAGACGCTTTTCGTTCAAGGTTTCATCACTTGCTCACTGGTCAGTCCAAATCGCCGTTCCCGGTTCTGGTAGGTGGCCAGCGCTTCAAACAGGTCGTTCCGCCTGAATTCGGGCCACATCTTATCGGTGAAGTAAAGCTCGGCATAGGCCAATTGCCATAGCAGATAATTGCTGATGCGTTGCTCGCCGCTGGTACGGATCATCAGTTCAGGGTCGGGCATGCCACGTGTAGCCAACTGCTCGGCAACCCGGTTCTCGTCGATTTCCTCGGGCGTGATGTCGCCCGATTGCACTAGCTGTGCCAGCCGCCGTGCCGCTTCGGTGATTTCCCAGCGAGCGCTATAGCTTAAAGCTAGCGTGAGGGTACAATTCGTATTACGTTCCGTTTTCGTTATCGCTTCCTGCAAGCGGGAATAGCATTTCGGTGGCAGTTGCTCGAGGTTTCCGATGGCGTTGAGCTTCACGCCGTTGTCCATCAGGGTTTTCGTTTCTTTATTGATCGTGTTGACCAGCAGTTCCATCAGCGCGGATACTTCCAGCTTCGGGCGATTCCAATTTTCTGTGGAAAACGCATAGAGCGTGAGGTATTTGACGCCGATTTCAACCGCGCCTTCCACGGTATCGCGCACGGCTTTTACACCGTTTTTATGACCGAACACACGCAGTTGCCCGCGTTCTTTGGCCCACCGCCCGTTGCCATCCATGATGATGGCCACATGCTGGGGGAGCTTTGCTTTATCAATCGTGTCCTTAATATCCATTCGTTATTTGGCGCAAAGTTAAGATTTTTTGGGGGACTTACTGCCACTCCGGGCAACCGCCTTTGAAGATGGTAAAGGACAGGGTAACACCCACGGTCGTGAAGGAGTCGTAAGGGCGGCCGTCGCCGCGTTGGCTGCCTATGGGAGCGCCGCTAGGGTTGGATATGAACCGGTTATCAACATAATTTCCACTCACATCATCCAGGTAATCGGTAAGCGCGAGGCGGTATCCCAGTTCAACACCGACTGTCCAAGGTCCACGCAGGTTATATTTGAAACCCGCACCAAAAGGGATGCTAATTGCCCTATTTTCATACGCTACTCCTTCGGTCCTAAAGTCGCGCAAATTAATTTCCGGTGTCTCTGGATCCAAGAGATCATACCATTTCGGCTCAAACAAAATCCCACCCACACCTGCAAAGATATACGGTGTATATACAATCCGTCCTCGTTGGGGCAACCATTTGAAGAAATTGAAGTCGACTACGATCGAACCTTCCATAATGGGGCCGAAAAACCCGAGTTGGCGGTCGCGGCGCTGTTGCACGCGTGAATCACCGTCGTACGCATACGTGTTTGCAAAAGCGAAGTTCCCGCGAATACCCCAGGTATGGTTGAAGTTATACTTCACGGAAGCACCTGCAGCCCAATCGTTGTAAGCCAGTGGGTTTTCGGGATTGATATCACCCATATAGCCGGACGCCCCCCCCTGCACACCCAGTTCCCATTCCTGCGCTGCGGCAATCAGTGGGAATAAAAAAGTAAATAGCAATAGGGTAGTCCGGTTCATAAGTCGTTAATCATAAGTCACAAGTCGTTAGTCTGGTAACTAAATTATGGATTATCAAATGTCAATAATTCCTCGCATCCAACCCCCACAGCAACTTATTACGAAGTGTAGAGAAATAACGGTAGTTTTTCAACCGGATCAAGTTCGCTTGGTAATGTGCCTTGCGTACGGTAAGCCGGACAGCTGACGATACGGCCGTGGTCTTCGAATCGCATGATAGCAGGAACTTGCCGCTCCGGCTTTCGATTTCGAGCTGCAGCTCGACTTCGTCCGAAATCACCACTGGCCTCACATTGAGGTTGTGCGGAGAAATCGGTGTAATCACGAAATTGCCGCTGCCCGGCATGAGGATGGGCCCACCGCAGCTCAACGAGTAGGCCGTAGACCCGGTGGGTGTGGCCACAATGATGCCATCGGCCCAGTATGCGTTTAATAGCTCACCATTCACGTGTGCATTTACGGTAATCATCGCCGAGCTATCGGATTTGAAGAGCGTTACATCGTTAAGCGCAAAATGGCTTCCATCGAATAGGGTGGCCTGTTCGGACTCCACCGACACCAGTGTCCTTCCTTGGATGTCGTAATCCCCTAAAAGAATAGCCTCCATGGCCGCATCGATATCGTCCTTGCCGATGTCTGCCAGGAAACCGAGCCTGCCAAAATTAATGCCCGCCACAGGGATGCCCGAATCGCCCACAATGGACACAGCAGCCAGCATGGTGCCATCACCCCCCAAGCTGAGCATAAAACCAATATCCTTGGGCAACCCGTCTTTTCCGTCGTACGTGTTCAAACCCTGTGGACACGCGACCTCCTGTTGGGTCAGGAAATCTTGAAACTCGCCGTAAATCCACAGCTCCGCACCTTTGGCAGTCAGCGAATCGAATAAATGTTGTACATAGGGAATCACCGACGGCTGAAACTCCCTGCCATAAACCGCTATCTTCATGGTGTTACATATTGATATAATTCATCAACTGTTCATAGCGGTCACGAGAGTTGTCGCGGCTATTTTCGTCGTTATATGTCGATTTAACGGTATAGTCGTGCCGCAGGAAGGCGGCAACGATGGAGGAGATGTCGGCCTTGTTTACCTTAATCGTCACCTCTAGCCGTGACGAACCGGCAAACATACGTACATAGGAGCTTAGAATCTGGGTGTTCTCCGCTTCAACGATGTGCGCAATATGCGATAAGGCATTGTCGCGGTTGCCCATTTCCAGGATGATGATGCCTCCCGGGTGGTTTACAGACATAGTCTGCCCCACGGCATCAATCACCTCGACGGGCGTGAGTGCCCCGACATATAGATGATTTTCATCAAGCACCGGCAACAGGTCGACCGGATGCACCTGAAAAAACAACACCGCATCGTAGATGTGCTGGGTGTCAAAAAGGTGCGCTTGCTGAAAAGGCGCTTCCAGTTGTTCAAGGCGTTTGTCCAGATCTCTGCGCCCCGACAGTGATTCATACGAAACGAGACCCAGAAAAACATCATCTTTCACAACGGGCAACTGTGCAAACCGCAAATCGGCCATTTTGTCCAAGACGAAACGTTTGCTGTCTGTGGGTGTTACCGCAAAATTATGGTCGGTTATGACTTGGCCTATATTCATGTTCGTTGTTCCACCTCCTTAATCTATTAAACGATCGAAATGTGAAATCGTTTAAATATGAATCCATCCGCTTGCCAAAAATAATGGCTTTTGCCGATTTCAACGACTAAATTCATCGAATTATTTTT
>CAZTJY010000150.1:0-7534 GCA_964613725.1 uncultured Parapedobacter sp.
TCGGCACATTGAATTGGAAATTTGACAACATAAATTTCTCCAAATCAATTTTATGTGGCGCAGAAAAGTCAAATAAGAAGTTTTGAAGCTCTGGTTTGGTGAGTAATAAAAGCTGAATGGTTTCTTTTATTTTTGTTTCAATTAATTTAGAATTTAGAAAGGTCAAATTTCCTGTATAGGGAATTAAGGAAGAGAATAAACCTCTTAAAAAAGCATTTTCGGTAAATAGAATATTAAAAGGACCGTTATATTTTTCAGCGTTTTCGATGCGATTTTCTAAAGAGTAATTTCTTAAAACTTCCTCATCGAATGTCAACAGCATTGCTTTATGCGGTTCAGTTTCGGATGGAGATTTTGTAACTTTTACAAATTGATGCTTTCGAACCAGAAGGAAATTACCGGGGTTCATTGTAATTCTATCGTTGTTTGTTTCAAGCGCTAACTGTCCGGATATTTGCATCGCCAAAACACTTTCTGAAAGAAACCGATCCGACTCTTTTTTCTTGTCTGCTCCAATTGTAAGCACAAATACATTGGCTTGTATTTCATTCAGATGATTATTCATGATTTATTTTATCTAAATTTACGCTAAAAGATCTACCAATTCAGCACTTTCTTTCCACAATAAATCCATGACTTCGTTATTCAACGCCAATTCAGATGGATTTGGAAATTTAAGTTTACCCCTCACCAAGGATGCATACGTTTTATTTGGTGGAGGCACTTTTTTGCCCAAAGCAAGTGCGGCTAAAGCTTCTCCGGCGCGTTCCGGCTTACCCACATACAAAAATGGAACAAACATACTCACAAGGGAAAGTAAAGGACGTACCAGTACGGTAACCAGTGCCTTCATCAAAAGCGATTGTTTGCCCATTAGCGCTGTTCCTCCCGTTAACCCGGGATTAAATGCAATAACGTTGATGTCCCTATTTTCATTTATACTCAAGCCAGCGAGCGAGCGTGCCGTGAGCAAGTTGCAAAGCTTGGTTGATGCATAAAATCGCATACCTTTGGGGCTGTTTTCGTTAGGATATGCTAAATCCTTTAGTTTCAGCGTTTTCGGACCAAACGGAACTACCGCTGGATCGTGGGTATCGCTGGTCGTGATGACAATTCTCCCGTTTTTTCCCATCATAGGCCACAATAATCTCGCTAACAGATAATGCGCTAAGTGATTGGTAGCGAAGGTTAATTGAAATCCGTCATCGCTGAGCTGAGAAGGGTCGGTTGCCCGAATTGCCGCATTTAAAATTAAAACATCAATTTTTCGCTCACCCAACTCTTGTTTTAAATTATCCACGAAAGCTCGAACGCTACTCAGCGAAGAAAGTTCTAACGGAAGTACCTCAACGCCTTCGGGCACCAAGCGATCTTTCCCACGTGCACCCACGTATATTTTGCTGACAGATGAATTTGTCAAACGCTTCAAAGCTTCTGATCCTATACCCGATGTTGCCCCTGTCATAACGATAACCATAGTTTTTATTTTAAATTAATACCAAACAAATTTAGGGAAGAGACAGGCGTTCAACTTTCGCGTATGGCTCAAAAAACTTTTCTGTATAGGTCATTCAATTATAATAACCTTAAAAGGAAGTTTGTATTGGCAAGAAATTTGACCTGATGTAACACCTCAAGCTTTGAATCGGGCGGAAGCGTAGCTGTATTTTTCATCCGCTCGGATTTTCTTCCGATTTGTTATCTGTGCCAATCCACATCCGATTACTGAATAAAGCAACTGTAAACCGATTTCATTCCTGTAGGTATTCGCTGGGATTACACAAGCAGTCTAATTAAGTTGTTTCGGTTTCTGCTTTTGTCCTGCACTTTTGGCTATTTCGTCAATGCGCTTTTGTCGGGTTTCAGTTCGTTTGGCAAGAACAATCCAGCTTAACATTATTTTACGTACCGATTTACTCAAACTTAAAAAGTAATCTTTTGAACCTTTGTACTTTTTGAATGCTTTGTCTAAATCTTTTGGAATGACAAGTTCTTCCACTTCGTCTAAAATGGTCCACGAACCGTTTTGTTTGGCGGTTTCTATGCTTTCGTAGCCGGCTGGTGTCATTTGTCCGCTCTCGATGAGTTGCTGGACTTTTTCTTTGTTGATTTTTGACCAAGTACTGTGGGATTTTCGTTTACTGAAAAACTGATGTGATGTCTCGTGGTCAATTTTGATTTTCTTGCTGTCTATCCAACCGAAGCATAGCGCAATATCGACGGCTTCGCTCCAGGTAATAGACTTCTTTTGGGATGATTTGGAATAAAAAACAAGCCATACAGATTGTTTTGAAAGATGGTTTTTTGCCAACCACTTTCTCCATGCTGCAAGGTTTGTCGGATAAAATACTTCTGTTTCGTTCATTGTTATTTTACTATTGTAGCCTCTTATTCGACCTTCAAAGTTGCAAAAAGTCATTTTACTTCAGGCGCTCCATTTCCAAGGGTCAATTCCCTTTCCATTTCTATTTGATTTTACTTATTTAACTTGACACAAAGGTAATTCGGGATTGCGACAAGAGTGTGTCAATAGCTACAGGAGGAAAAGCATTTAGTGAAGAGGTGATCCGCTATAAGAGTCGGTCGTGTTGCAGCACTGTTAGTTGGACTCGTTGTCCACCAGCACCAGATTGATCAAACCGGAGGTTTTCGATACCGCTACCTGTTCACCTTGTGCAATACGATAATCGCAAGCGGGGGCAACGTCAGAATGAGCGAGTGGCTTTTTCCAGCTACCGGAATGGGATAAGTTTCCAATTCGCCGCTGTTCAACACGCCGCTACCCCCGTATGGTAAATCGTCTGAATTAAGTGATTCGATGTATTTCCCCATTACCGGTACGCCAATGCGGTAATTTTCCCTTACTACCGGTGTAAAATTGGCAATAAAAATCAGGCTTCCTTCGCCGTCACGCCCCTTGCGTAGCCACGTGATCACACTGTTTTCATGATCGTTGATATCGAGCCACTCAAACCCTGCCGGTGCATAGCTTTGCTCGTAGAGTGCTGGTTGCTCCTGATAAAAGGCATTCAGGTGCCGAATCCAACACTGCATACTTTGATGCTGTGGATCGTCGCATTCGTGCCAGTCCAGGCTGTAATCATGCCGCCATTCATGCCGTTGCGCAAATTCGCCCCCCATAAAAATCATCTTGGCGCCAGGGTGGCCATACATATAGCCATACAGCAGCCGCAAATTGGCAAACTGCTGCCAATTATCACCGGGCATTTTGCTGATTAACGAATGTTTCCCATAGACTACCTCATCGTGCGAAAGCGGAAGCACAAATTTTTCAGCAAATGCATAAACCAAACTAAACGTTAACTGACGTTGATGATCCCTGCGGTAGAGTGGATCCTTCTGAAAGTAATCCAGCGTGTCGTGCATCCATCCCATCATCCATTTAAGGTCGAAACCCAATCCGTTGCTGGTGGGTTGCGTGACCCCCGGCCACGCCGTTGATTCCTCTGCAATCGTAATCACACCAGGATGATGGTGATGTATGGCATCGTTTAGTTCCTTCAGGAAACTGATCGCCTCCAGGTTTTCCCGCCCACCATATTCGTTGGGAACCCACTCGCCCTCATTGCGCGAATAATCGAGGTAAAGCATGGAAGCCACCGCATCCACGCGCAGTCCGTCGACATGATATTTATCGAGCCAATATAAGGCGTTTGATATCAAGAAAGCCCTGACTTCGTTTCGGCTGTAGTTGAAAATCAGACTCTGCCAGTCGGGGTGAAAGCCTTTTTTGGGATCGGAATATTCATAAAGATGCGTACCGTCAAAATACCCTAAACCGTGCTCATCCGTCGGGAAATGTGAGGGAACCCAATCCAAAATGACGCCGATGTCGGCCCGATGGAGCTGGTCGATGAGGTACATGAAGTCCTGCGCTGATCCGTAACGGCTCGAAGGTGCAAAGTACCCTGTGATCTGATAGCCCCACGAACCATAAAACGGATGCTCCATGACGGGCATGAACTCGACATGGGTAAATCTCATTTCTCGGCAGTACGCTGGCAGTTCGACCGCCATCTCGCGGTAGGTCATATACCGTGCTTCTGTGCCTATCCGGCGCCAGGATCCAAGGTGTACTTCATAAATAGATAAAGGCTGCTCCAGCACGTTAGCTGAGTTTCGTCTTTCTAACCAGTTTTGATCGGTCCATGTAAAACTGATCGCAGACGTCTTTGTCGCTGTCTGAGGCGGTACCTCCCATTGGTAGGCGTAAGGGTCGCCCTTCGCTACTTGGTAACCATTATGCGATTCAATAAAATATTTATAACGTTCTCCCAGACCGACCCCAGCCAAAAATACTTCCCATATACCTGAATCATCCCAGCGGACCTGCATCGAATGGAGGTACGGGTCCCAGCCGTTAAAGTCGCCGATTACCGACACATACCTTGCGTTTGGTGCCCAAACTGCAAAGTATATGCCCGTTCTTCCCTCGTGAGTGATCAGGTGCGATCCCAGCTTCTCGTAGAGACGGTAATGTTTGCCTGCTTTAAACAACGCGATGTCAAAGTCGGTAAACAGCGAAAACCACTGAGTCAATCCGTGTGCCTGTTCGGCAATGCCGCCTGTTATTTCCATTTTTTGGTTATTGTTTTTGCTCAAGCCTGTGTTTCATCACAATCGATTTGATGCCCCGCAGCGGAACCAATACCCAGCCCGGCCGGTTATTGAGTTCATAGGTGAGCTCGTAAATCGCTTTTTGCATGACGAACGTCTGCAATAGGATGGCTAGGTCACCATTTTCTTTAGGAATGAATGATGTACCTTGCGCGTGCGTCAGATAAGCCCTCATGAAAAATCCAGACATATAATGATACCATTCTTCAATATGCGGCATAAGTTTATCCGCGTCTTCAGGCCGGATCTGATTGTCGAGAAGCAAACTGCCATATGCGGCATAATGAAATGACCGAATCATGCCAGCTACGTCACGTAACGGCGAATACTTTAGCCGCCTTTCGCTGTAACTCCGTGCCGGCTCGCCTTCAAAATCGAGGATAAAAAAGTCGTTACCGGCGTACAGCGTTTGTCCTAAGTGATAATCGCCATGGACACGTATTTTCGTGACATCAATCTTGTGGCTGTAAATCCTTTTCAGGATACTAAGTATATCTTCCCTCATACCAAGCACTTCCTCGGCCTCTTTTTGGACAGTTTCGGGCAGCTTTTCGAGATTTCGGTGCAGACTTTGGAAGGCAACCCGCACTGTCGACCGCAAGGAAGAGAAAATGGAGCGCTGGTAATGCAAAGAATACGCTTCAGGCTTGAACGCCGGATTGTCGTGTTCCGAAGCGAGTGCTTGATGCAATTCGGCCGTACGTGTTCCTAAAAGGCTGACCAGCTCGGCAACCGGTGCCTTCAGCTTTTCTTGCTGTACGCGGGGGAGCTCTTCATAGGCTGCGGGCTCGGTAAGACTGCCAATCAGCTCCCCCGAACCAGAAGCGCTCGAGGTGGAAAGAAGCGCTTCATTGTAATCGTTTAGTCGATCGAGCATGTATACCCAGGCATCACTGGCTCCTGTGACCATTTCTTGCATCATTCCCAACACCATGCTCTCCCCTTTAAATTTCCACGTGATGGCACCTACATAACCGGGGACGTTCTTAAAGCCGGCTTTCTGACTTAGAAACTTTGTCAGCTCTACGTCTGGGTTAATAGCGCGGTCGACCTTCCGGTATATTTTCAGATAAAACCTGCCGTCATAAGTCAGTGACGTATTGCTCTGCTCACCGGTAAGTATCTTGGGTTTGGTTTCGGGATTTTCACGCACATGCCGCTTTACCTCCCGACTACCGGAAAACTTCAGCTCGCTGCCCGCCTGCGGCAGGCTGTGTTCGCCGGCCATGTTTTTTAACAAAGCCTTTTGGAAGTCTATACCGTATAGCGCGTCATATAAAATGCCGTCGTCACCGTTGATTACAACATTGGCGATGACCGATTGTGGACAGTTTGCATTTAGTTTATATGCCAACTGGCCTTTGGCAAACGCTACAGGCAACTGGTACAAATCGGGCAAGCCTTCGCGGTAGGTGACTTCCGTTAGCAGGATGAAAGTGCTGTTTTCATCAAGCGGGACTGCGGCATGATCTACTACGCGGACGCTTTCCAACCCGCGGGCCTTGCCGCCAAACCAGCGTAGGCGCATCAAATAATCGGGCAACACCTCATTTGCGAGTTCCTCAAGTATCGCCCGGCTGGGTAGGTCTTTCCACCGCTGCAGCGTGATCGTACGTAGTTGGGGTTCGCGCTCCATCTCCGGATGTACCTTTTCCAGCAAAAAGGACTGGGTTCCGTACGGGCCTAATGTGACGAGATAAAGGGCGTCCTCCCGGATGGAGGGGAAGCGGTTATGGCTTAGTATTTCAACCGGCACATAGCCGCCATACGCACTTAAGTCCAACTCAGCAGGTTGCGAAAATCGAGATAGATTATTGATAACCAGCATCGTCTGCTCTTCATGGGTACGGGTGAATGCGAGTACCTTTGCGTTTTCGCTTTCCACAAATTTCATATTACCACGGCTGAACGCTTTGTACCTTTTGCGGATGCTGATCGCTCTTTTCATCCACCATAACAACGACGAGGTGTTGTGTGACTGCAGTTCTACATTGACTGACTCAAAGTGGAACTGGGGATCCAAAATTAAAGGCAGGTACAGCATTTGCGGATTGGCTGTCGAAAAGCCAGCATTGCGGCCCGAGTGCCATTGCATGGGCGTACGCACGCCATCCCGGTCACCAAGGTAAAAATTGTCGCCCATGCCGATCTCATCTCCGTAATAAATGACCGGTGTGCCAGGTAAAGAAAACAAGAGGGTGTTGAGCAATTCGACCTTCTTGCTGTTGTTTTCCAGAAGCGGCGCCAAGCGATGCCTGATTCCCAAATTGATGCGTGCTTTGGGATCTTTTACGTAAACCTTGTACATGTAGTCGCGCTCCTCATCCGTCACCATTTCCAAGGTCAATTCGTCGTGGTTACGAAGAAACATCGCCCACTGGCAGGTTTCGGGTATTTCGGGTGTCTGGTCAAATATATCGGTGATGGGATATTTGTCTTCCATCTGAAGCGCCATGAACATACGGGGCATTACCGGAAAATGATAGTTCATTTGACATTCATCGCCATTGCCGAAATAAGCAGCTGAATCTTCGGGCCACATATTTGCTTCCGCAAGGAGTAAGGTGCCGGGATAACGCTCATCGATATACTTCCGCAGTTTTTTGAGGAAGGCATGGGTTTCGGGTAGGTTTTCGCAATTGGTGCCATCGCGCTCAAAGAGGTACGGTACAGCATCCAGCCGGAAACCGTCTACGCCCATCTTGCACCAATAATCCAACACCTTAAATACTTCTTGCTGTACAAGCGGGCTATCGTAATTCAGATCGGGCTGGTGAAAGAAGAAACGGTGCCAGTAATATTGTTGCGCAACGGGATCCCAGGTCCAGTTTGACGTTTCGAAATCCTGGAAGATGATACGCGCATCGTTATATTGGTTCGGGTCATCGGTCCAGAC
>CAZTJY010000151.1:0-7401 GCA_964613725.1 uncultured Parapedobacter sp.
TTGGTACGCTACGGCGGATACGCTGCGGCCCTCTTCGCTGAGCAGCCGGTAAGCAGTATCCAGCCGCTGACGCATAAGGTAAGCCTGCAGCGACTGCCCGAAGTGCTTTTTATGCATGCGGCTAAGGTGGCCCGGCGTAACCCCGAAATGATCGGAAATCTCGGCTACCGTAAGGGGTTTGCCCCCCAAAAGCAGGCCATCCCGGATATGGTTGCGGGCCGAGCGGGCCAGTTCGAGCGTGGTGGAAACGGGCTTGCCTTCGACACCATATGCATCGTACAGCGCGCGTGTCACATCGGTAATCCGCGCAATGGGCCAATAGATATCGGCATCCATCACCAGCCCTTCTTGCGGCGCCAGGTTGGCCAGCGTAAGCAGGTGCCCCCGGATAGCCGCCGTGATCGGCACCGGGAAGGGCTGGCGCAGGTAAGCCAACACGCGGCGGGCATAACGGCGGGTCCACCCCCAGTCTAACACAAAGGCGAAAAGGAGGTGCCGCCCCGGCTGCACGGAAGCCAAATGGTTGCCCGGACCGGAAAGCACCCGGAGGTGCTCATCGGCGGTGAGCTTCAATGCCTCGCGGCCGGCCGCATCGGCGATGAAAAATGCGCCCGATAGCGGGTATAGCCAGCGCAGGTCGCGCCGCAGGCATTCCACGCCAAATTCGAGCGGCCGCTCGGTAAACACTTCAATGAGGTAAACATACGCGTGGCGCGCGTCGTAGGTCTGCATGCTGATCCACCAATCATCAGCGCGCCAACTCCGCTTCTGCGAATAGGAAACGCGATAACTGGCTCCAGCGGGTAATCGGGCAGAGGCCCCCACCCCTGGATGGTGTTCGGGTATATGGATACGTAAAGAGGGTAACATGTGCTTGTGGTTGGATAATGGAAAAAAATGAATAAAAACGGTCAGGGCGGTTTTTCGGGCGAAACGCCGGCAACATAGGTGGACGACGTGTTACACGCCGGCGTCTCGCCGCTGTGATCTGCCGTTACACCGGTAGCCTTCCGGGCCTGCTCGGATGGTTCCGGCGGCGGGCAGGTTGAATCGTTCAAATACGGAAAATAAAATGCGGCAAGGTTGAGTAGGATCATCAACCCGGAAAATGCGTAAAGGCCCAAGCAAAGGGCAATGCCGATATGCATCGCTACGGTAGCGGCCAACACCCAGGGCCGCGCGGACCGCCACCAAATCCACACCGCATACGAAAGCTCTAAGGCGACCACACCCCAGCCGAGAGCTGCCCACAGCCCCGGCAGCGGCAACGACGCCATGCCCTGTAGAAGTGGCTCACCGATGGGCTGCTGCATGGCCTTCCAGAGGGCCTCGCCATTGTGCCATGTGGCACCGATGGCTTTGTTGAGCCCGCCGAAGAAATACACGGCGCATAAGTGCACCTGCATGGTCCGAAGGGTGAGGAAAGCCCATCGCCTGTCATATACCGCACAATAAAAGAGCGCGGATAGCGCCAGGAAGTCGAAGCCGTAATTGTAAATGGGTACGGCCAGGAAGAACAGGTGGTGCAGCAGCATGAGCGCCACCGCGGCGAGCCGCGTTTGCCAGCCTGCAATAAGCGCCACGCAGGCCGCAAGGTAGCACACAGCCAATGCATATACGGTGAAGTACGAGGGCCACCCCAGATGGCGCGCTGCTCCCGCGGCCATATCGTACACCGAAAGGCCCGAACCATGCGGATGCAAGCGCAGCAGTTCGGCATCAAATAGGCCGGCAGCGCTGAAGAGCTCCGGCGCATAGGGCAGCAGCGGCGCGAATGCCATGAGGAGTACCACGCCAAGGCCACGGCGATACCAGTCGTACCACCGGTCGGGCCTGCCGTCCCCCGCCCTATCGTGTCGTGATACGTGATGCAGCCAACGATTCATCAATGAGGGGTGTAGCAGTTATGGAGCGGCGCGCGCGCAGGGTGGGCAAATGGATCACGTAAGCGCGCCATCGGTATGCCTGCGCTCCGTAGGCCTCAGCTATGTGTAGCGCCGCTTGGCGCGCTAATACCCGGGTATAGCGGATCGCTATCGTGTCTGTATCGTATAATCGCTGTTCCGCGGGCAGCAGGTTCCGTAGTGAAGCGGTAAATGCACGATAACGGACCGCCCCGGCGCCCCGGGCCCATCCCGGGCGTACAAGAGTGTCGCATTGCTGCGGGCCACCTGTGCAGGCAACCACCTCAATCACATAGGGACTGGCCACATGCGGTGAATAAAAGCCATAACCCGTGGCAATGCCCGTAAATCGCGCATAGTGAACGATAGGTGCCGTGTGGCCCAGGCTACGCAATCGATCAATGAAGCGACTTTGCTGGGGGATGCCCTGCGGTGCAACGACCGATAAGGACATATGGTACCCTACGACATTGAATAGTAAAATCGTTCCGATATGGAAGGCACCCACCACCCAGCCAAGCCGCCGCCAAACCATGCTACCGCTCCTCGTAAATGGTGAGTAGCGCTTCCAGACTTTCGTGCCGCTGCTGTACCTCAACGCTAGGCCGGTCCGGGCGCATCGGCAAAAAGAATTTCGTGTCTAAGCAGACCGCCCCATCCGCGGCTTGTGCGCTAACTACTGTTACCTGGGGGACTGCCCTGGTGGTGGTACCGGTGACTGCCGACATGGTCCACTCATAGGCCATTCCTGTCATCATCAGGGCAGCAACCGCTGTACCTACTACATGCTTTTTCATGTTCATGATATGGTGTTTTTGTTAGTAATTATCCTAAACTACCACATGACATCACGCGCAATTTATTTTTGTGAGCAGTGCTAGGAAAATGGTGACGAACCCGCCTTTTTTTTGGATGTTTATTTCATTTGGCTTAACTTGGTCTGCTCATATTTATAAAACTAACCAGCGAAATGGGGTATTATGATAAGAGCTATTGCCATTGAAGACGAACCTTCGGCCCTCACCCAGTTAACAGATTGTTTGCGTGCGGTTCCAGACATCGAGCTGGTCGCCTCATTTTCAAACATAGCCGATGCATTGAAATTCCTGCGGGAAGAAGGTGATGTAGACTTGATTTTCTGCGACATCGAACTGCCCGACGTAAGTGGATTGGAGGCATCCGACTGGTTGAAGGGACATACGAAAGACCTGGTATTCATCACGGGCCACGACGACCGTGCAGTGGACGCGTACCGTAAATATGTCAAGTATTTTATTGTCAAACCCGTCACCGTGATAGACCTGCAAAAATTGGTCGAGGAACTATTGGGACCAGATGCAGCGAAACACCCCATAAAGCTGAAGTACGGCAAATTGCTGCTTTACGATGGTGGGAAAAAGACGTATACGCCAGCGATGCCCGACCAAGTGGTGAAGCTTATCCAAGCCGGGAATTACCTGGATGTACACCTCCTAAACCACGTTGATCCAATATGCATCCGCTGTCCATTAACCCAGGCAATGGCTGTACTGGAGCCACTGGGCTTATTTCTCAAGATCAGCAGGAGTGCCATCGTCAATTTGGATGAGGTGAGCACTTTCCATCCCGACAGCGTGACGATCGGCTCTTTCACGTACGACGTTGACGAACCACACAAAGCGGCCTATCTCGATTTTCTGCACAAATACCAGATGGGCAAAGGCAACGGCATCAAATAACCCATGCGCACGCTTACGAAACGGATTCCCTTTCTGGGTTATCAGTTGATCGGCTGGCTGATATGGGGTACGGTCCTTTGGATCTATATGGATAAAGTGGTGCCCGGCGCTTTCAGTGGTGCGGGCGATTGGGGCATCATGATGGGTATCCACATGGTCACAGCCAACCTGACGACATTCGTGGTAGGGCCGCAGGTAACTGCACTCTGCCGGCGACGCCGGTACATGCGCGCGGCGCTTTCTGCCGCGCTTTTCCTGCTCGGCATCGCCGTATTTGCCGTCGCATTGAGTATCGCGGTGAGCGCCATGGCGGTGACCGACCCGCAAGATTATCCCGAACCAGCGGTCGCCAATAAATGGCAAACGCTGATCGTACTGTTTAGCGGCGCCATTTTGGGCGCCCTATACTACGCGGCGCTGTGGGTACGGCAGGCGTTTCGGCTGGATAAGATCCAATACGACGACCTCGAACGGCGCCTGCAAAGCGCCATGGACGAGCATACCCTCGAACAGCTCAATGGGCAGCTGATACCGCACTTGATCAATAACCTGATGGACACCTTGGCTTATACCGTGAAATGGCGGCCCGGCAAGATAGCTTACATGGTATACGCGATTTCGCAATTTACCAAGGCCTATGGACGGGCTCACAAAGGAAATCTCATAACGCTGGTAGACGAACTGGCGTTGGTGGATCTGTATATTGAGGTCATCCACATCCGCTTGGGCTTTAGGCCCCATATCATCGTCGACGCCGCGCAGCCCCATAGCCGGGTGCGGTGCATCCCCATGCTACTGATCCTACTGGTTGAAAACATGAAGAAATATGCGGTGTTAGACGACCGCGCCCATCCGGCGGTGTTATCCGTTCGCGTAAAGGAAGGACGCCTGACGGTCCGCGCCACAAACCGGAAACGCCGGGCATCGGCGGCATATAGCTCGCAAACAGGCTTGCGAAACCTGGAAGACCGCCTCCGCCTCCTTTGGGGCGAGGAAGCCCGCATGACAGTGAAGGGCGCCACCGAAGCTGCCGATACATTTTCAGTGAATATTTGCTGCCATACCGAGCTTTTCGCTTAACTTAGCCTCTGGACGACGACTGGTTTAACCTGCCGATTACCTTCGCAGCGGCGGCGAAAGCTGCGCTATGGCCTGCCGGAGTGCCGGCAACAAGCACATGTTTACTGATGAACCGTATCGTAAACCTTATTTCAGTATTGCTGAATACCATTATAGACATCTTGAAGCAGATACATGAACTTCTAACCCGTATGGAACAAGGGGGAACCAGCGAAGATGCCACACCCCAGAACCCCATAGCACAACCGCAAGAAAGTGACCGGCTATATAGCGCAAAATATGCCGCAGACCGCATCGGTGTGGGCGAACGGACCATTTACCGCCTCACCGCGCGGGGGTTGTTGCCCGTGCAAACCTATACCTTGGGCACTCGCCGTTTCCGTCACAGCGATATCGAGCGCTGCAGGCGCTACTACCGCGGAGAATAGGCTTCGGACCATCTTCGGACTTCCATGCGGATAACGTGTGGATTTGATTTGTACTGGGACTGGACTTGGATTGGCGGCGCCAATAGAAGTCCAAACCAAGATCAGTCCCGGTATAACCGCTTTACCCTAGCTGACCCGAAGCGTACCCCAAGCCGATACCGGAAATGCCCCATCCCTGAGCTATACCGATCCCTTTGGCCTGACAGCATACCGACAACATCCTGACTAAACCACCCAAAACCCTGTCAACATACTGACTATCAATGTTTTGATATTGTTTTTCAAAATCAGCATGCCTACGTTTGTGGCGTTGGCGTTAGGCTGTCGGCAGACAGGACGCCTTCATGAACAGAAGTAAAATTTAACATTTGACATAACATGGCAAAATTTATCAACGGTGCTATCGGCACCTTTTCAGGAAAAGTAGGAAGTATAATCGGTAGCAGCTGGCGCGACATCCACTACATGCGCGGCCTACCCAAGAAGCGGACCAAGCCGTTTACCGAGGCACAGCTGGCACAACAACAGCGGTTCAGCCTCATGGGCAAGTTCCTCCTCCCATTGAAGGGCTTGTTTGAAATCGGCTTCGCCAAGGCGTATGTAGGCGAGTCGACGCTGTTTAACCAAGCGATGGCGGCCAACTTACCGGCGGTAACGGGTGATTACCCGGATTTCACCCTCGATTACAGCAAGCTGAAATTTAGCAACGGTGGCCTGCTGCCCCCTCGGGGCGTAACGGTAACGACAGGCGAGCACGAGGTAACGGTCGCTTGGCGCTCTTCCATCACCACCTTTAATGGCAACGCAGATGATGATGTCTACGTACTGCTATACGATAGCGAGTTGCAGTTGTTTTACACCACGGATGAAGTGGTGCAACGGTCGGTCGGCGAGGCCGTCATCGCAGTCGATGACGACACGGTAGGCCACGCGGCCGAGGTGTGGCTGTTCTGCGTGAGCCGCGAAGGCGAGACGATCTCCAATACGGTATATGGCGGATCGGTGGTATTAACGTAATTCAAATTGGTTTATCATGGACTGGGGCACCCGCCCCAGTTCTTTAACTACAGATGAACAATGGCTAGATTATCAAATTTATTGTCTTTTTCCGGTGTATTAGGTGATGTGGTTGGCTGCAACGGCCCGAGCGGATTCTACATCCGCAGCCGGCCCAAAGGGTCGGGGAAAGCGCCGTCGCCCAAGCAGCAGGACACGAGAAGCCGGCTGGCTACGGTGATGCGGTTCCTGAAGCCGCTAAAGGAAATCGTCTACATGGGGTTTGCACAGGCACATCCATCGCGTTCCAAAACCACCGCCATGAATGCGGCTGCATCTCATATGCTCAACTACGCAGTGGAAGGCGAATACCCTGATATATCCATCAATCCGGCGGCCGTAAGGTTGAGCCGCGGCGCACTGGCATCGCTGCCGGATGTAGCACACGAGCAAGTGGGATCGGAAGTCACGGTTACCTGGTCGCCTTTTCTGCCCAAGTTCAGTGGCAATAGCGACGACATCGTCATGGCGATATGCTACAACCTGGAAGAACGGTCGGTGATGGTGACCAAGGCCTTGCGCAGCGACGGGCTGGCAACACTCGATCTTTTTGAGCTGCCGTCCAATAGCACTTCACTGATCTACGTGTGTGTAGCCGATCGGGGCCGGAAGGTTTTTGCAAACAGCCAGTTCGTAGGAAAAATCGAACGATGAACGACATAAGAATCGTCCGCGTGGCCCAGGGGAAGCACAGTACCCTCAGCCACCTCTACATCGGCGGCCGCTTCGCGTGTTACCTGCTGGAAGATCGTATCCGCGAGGAGAAAGTCGCAGGAGCAACCTGCATCCCTCCGGGAGATTACGGCCTTTCGCTCAACTACTGGGCGGGAATGAACGCGTGGTATGCCAAGCGGTACCCCGTCCTGCATGAAGGCATGGTGGAAATCACCGAAATCCCGAACTTCCAACTGGTATTCTTCCACATCGGAAATTACCATGACGAAACGCGCGGCTGCCCGCTCACGGGATCCTACTGGCAGCACCTGGACGGCGACTACCAGGTGATGAGCTCAGGCGCAGCCTACGAATTCGTCTACCCGAAGCTGGTAACCGAAATAAAGGAAGGCCGGGGACGGATCGAAATAGTTAATGCTTTAAATTAAAACGAGAATTTATGAATGAAAAGATTGCAAGCGTCGGCCACTCCCAAGCAGGGAAACCGACACTTTATGACCGGATCAAGGAAACATTGGCCGTGGCCAGCCAGTTGGTCAT
>CAZTJY010000152.1:0-7190 GCA_964613725.1 uncultured Parapedobacter sp.
ATCCCGGGAAACCCTATCCCCTGGGTGCAACCTGGGATGGGGAAGGAGTGAACTTTTCCATCTATGCCGAACAGGCAACGGCCGTGCACCTTTGTTTGTTTGACGGCACGGCGCCCAATGCCGAAGAAACGGTGATTACTCTTACGGAGCGTACCCATCAAGTTTGCCATGGTTATGTGCCGGGTTTGTCACCGGGGCAATGTTATGGCTATCGGATGGACGGGCCCTTTGAACCGTCGGCTGGTCAGCGTTACAATCCAAATAAGCTTTTGCTCGACCCCTACGCCAAAGCGATATCCGGCGTTCTGGATACTCACGAAGCCCATCTAGGCTATGAAGCGGGCCATCCGGATGAAGATTTGAGCTTTAGTGAACAGGACAGCGCACCACACATGCCAAAATCGGTCGTCGTGGATCCGAGTTTCGACTGGCAAGGTGATAAACAACTCAACATCCCTTTTCGCAAAACAGTAATTTACGAAGCCCACGTGAAAGGGTTAACGAAACTGCATCCAGAAATTCCCGACGACATTCGGGGAACCTATGCCGGTTTGGCACACCCCAAAACGGTGGAGTACCTGAAAAATCTAGGCATAACAGCCATCGAACTCATGCCTGTACACCAATTCGTAAACGACCGACATAGCGATGGGTTATCCAATTATTGGGGCTACAATACGATTGGGTTTTTTGCGCCGGAAGCGCGCTATGCGTCTTCGGGCGTGCTAGGGCAACAAGTCAATGAGTTTAAAAACATGGTCAAGGTGCTGCATGCTGCCGGTATCGAAGTGGTATTGGATGTGGTATATAACCACACAGCCGAAGGTAACCACCTGGGGCCGACGCTGAGTTTCAAAGGCATCGACAACGCGAACTATTACCGACTTACCGACGATCCCCGCTTTTATATGGATTATACCGGCACCGGAAATACGCTGAATGCAAATCTGCCCATCGTTCTCCGTCTGATTATGGATAGCCTACGTTATTGGATAACCGAGATGCACGTAGACGGATTCCGGTTTGACCTGGCCGCTACCCTGGCCCGTGAGCTGCATGAAGTTGACCGGTTAAGTGCGTTCTTCGATATCATCCAGCAAGATCCCGTCATTTCACAGGTAAAATTAATTGCCGAACCCTGGGATTTGGGGGAAGGGGGATACCAAGTGGGCAATTTCCCGCCGGGCTGGGCTGAATGGAACGGTAAATACCGCGACTGCGTACGCGATTACTGGCGCGGTGCCGAAAGCATGCTGTCCGAGTTTGCCGAACGTTTCACAGGCAGTTCAGATCTCTATCAGGATGATTACCGGAAACCCACGGCCAGCATCAATTTCGTCACAGCTCATGACGGGTTCACCCTCCACGACCTGGTATCTTATAACGATAAGCACAATGAGGCGAACCAAGAGGACAACAAGGATGGCGAAAGCCATAACCGATCTTGGAATTGCGGCATTGAAGGCCCCACGGACTACGAGGACGTAAATGCATTGCGCGCCCAACAGAAACGCAATCTCTTGGCAACGCTCCTTCTTTCACAGGGCGTGCCCATGCTGCTTGCAGGCGACGAAGCGGGGCGAACACAGCAGGGGAATAACAATGCGTATTGCCAGGACAACGAGTTGTCGTGGTTTCATTGGGGCCAGGTTGATGGTTCATTGCTGGCATATACGCGGCAGTTAATCGAATTGCGGCTTTCCCAACCCGTGTTCTGCCGGCGGAAATGGTTCACCGGTGAGCCAATAAAAGGCGTTGGTTCAAAAGATATCGCCTGGTTCCTGCCCGATGGGCGGGAGATGCCCGAAGAAAACTGGGATCACGACTTTGCTCGCTCACTTGCCGTGTTCCTGAACGGCGAGGGCATCCATGCAGTAGACGAAAAGGGAAAAAAAATTGTCGGCGACAGCTTTTATCTCATTTTCAACGCGTACCAAGAGCCGTTGGATTTTCTATTGCCCAAAGACAAACGATATGGTGATTTCTGGGTAAAGGTAATCGATACCACATCAGCCCAGATCGGCAAGTCGGCAAGTCGACTAGAAGCGGGTAGCCACATCGAAGTCGCCGGGCACTCGATGCAGGTATATCAACTAGCTGACTGATTAGTCCTCTCATCTGCCTGTTTTTGCAGACGTTCTTTTAGCAAATGGCAAGCTTCACTGCACAACAAACATGCGGCCGCACATTGTTGGCAATGGTCTGCCGGGTGTTTGTTACATTCCCGGGCACATTGGTTGCATACCCACTCGCAGAGATCGAGCAGTGCGGGCAACAAGATGGACTGCCGCTTGATCGATTTGGCCAATAACACGCAAACTTCAGCACAATCCTGGCTGAGCCGTATGCATTCGCTGAGGTGTCCGTGGCTGGGCCGTAAAATACTTTCGTTGGCACATTTCTCACACATCAATGTGCAGTGCCATACTTTTTGCAACAAGGTTTGAATTGAATCGTCCATGATTTCTGTCATTATTGTTCCACTGCGGTTAGCCTTACAACAATACCTTCATCGCCACTCAAATAAATTTGCCCACCAATAACCATCCCTTTTAATTCCGGTGACGTCGATAGCTCTACCACGCCGTTGCGTAATTGGGAAGAATCTTGGCGGTGCCGGCAGGGACGTGACGAAAGGTTAAGCATCACAAAGAAGCTGTCGCCGTCGGGCGAGTCCCGTTGATAGGCCAGGTACTGGTCGTTCGAATGAATCGGTGTATACGTTCCCCGGTTCAAAGCGGGCTCCCTATTTCGTAACGCGATAAGTTCACGGTATAAGTGAAGGATGGATGACGGGTTTTCCCGCTGCCGGTGCACATTGTAACGCGGGTACCGTTTATCGACGCGGAGCCACGGCTTAACGGTCGAAAAGCCAGCATAAGCAGCGTTAGACCATTGCATGGGCGTGCGGCTAGGATCCCTGCTGAGGTCTTTTTCCGGCATATTCAAACCTTGGGGGTCTTGCTGCTCTTCAAACGGGATGGCTACATCACGCATGCCGATTTCATCGCCATAGTAGAGCGTGGGGGTACCACGAAGGGTAAGCAGCAGTATCGCTGCCACGCGCGCCTGGTGTTCGCCCACACGGCTTACTAGCCGGGGCTGGTCATGATTGCTGAGCACCCAATTCGGCCACCCTTCGGCGGGAAGCGCTCCTTCATACTGGTCAATTGCGGAGGAAATTTCCTGCGCATGCCACGGCATGGTAAGCAATTGGAAATTGAAAGGCATGTGCACACCGTCGCTTTGCGGCCCGTAGTAAGCCATCAGTTTATGCAATGGCAGGTAAATTTCGCCAATGATTAGTCTGTCGTCATAGACATCCACCACCTGCCGCATTTTCTGCACAATATGGTGCACCTCTGGCTGGTCAGTGGAGTATGCGGGCAACAGCTGGTTATAGGTCGATTGGGTATTTTCGTAGTGCGGATTCGGCGGATTGTCACGTAGCTGCCGGTCTTTGATCAAATGCCAGATAACATCCACCCGGAAGCCATCCACCCCTTTGTCCAGCCAGAACCGCATCACATCAAATATCGCTTCGCGCACCTCGGGGTTCCACCAGTTCAGGTCGGGCTGCGCTTTCAGAAAACCGTGGTAGTAATATTGTTTGGTGTGGTCATCCCATTCCCACGCATTCCCACCGAACACGCTTTTCCAGTTGTTTGGCGGACTACCATCGGCCTTGCCGTCATGCCAGATATACCAGTCGCGCTTGGGTGAATCCCTCGAACGCTTGGATTCGATGAACCACGGATGTTGGTCGGACGTATGGTTCGGCACCAAGTCAAGGATAACTTTCAACTCCCGGCTGTGCGCCTCTTGGAGGAGCTCGTCGAAATCAGCCATGGTGCCAAATCGTTCATCTATCCCCCTATAGTCCGAGATATCATAGCCAAAGTCGGCCATGGGCGAGGGGAATATCGGCGAAATCCAAATTGCATGGGTACCCAGCCATTGCAGGTAATCCAGTTTCTCGATAATTCCCCGCAGGTCGCCGATACCGTCATTGTTGGCGTCCATAAATGAACGGGGGTAGATTTGGTAAATGACACCGGTTTTCCACCAAGGGGCGTTTGTCGTTGTGACCATAACAAATTATCATGCGTTAACATCAGTATTCCGGTACCGGAGTACCCGGATATTTATGTTTCTGCCGTAAATACCAACACACTGACCGGAGGCAAAAGCAGTGCGCAGGAGTTGGCGATTGTTGTCGCTGCCGTGGCAAGGGGCGCTGTTGAAGCTAACAAACACGTCCACGTTGTGTTTGCAGGGAGCGTATACCGTGCCGTGTCGCCTGAAAGATTGAAAAGGGCTAGCAACAGCGATCGCCCGGATTCATCCTGCCTGCGCAATGCCCATGCATGGGAATTGATGACCTCGACTTGCGTGGCTGGCTTGTTGAAATTCCGCAATGCGGCGTGCGACTGGCGCAACGCGATAAGCCTTTTGTACCATTCCAATAGCTCGCCATGTTTCCCTTGCGTACGGATGGGCCAATCAAGAATGCATGAACGAAAAGACGACTTCGCTTGCGGATCGGGAGGGTCTTCGTTTCCGAAAAAATCGCCGAATTCGCGCTTCCTTCCGGCCCTCACTTGGGCAATCAGTTTGGGATCGCTGTGGCTTGTGAAGTATAGAAACGGTTGTGTCTCCCCGTACTCTTCGCCCATAAACAACAGGGGGATATAAGGAGCGAGGAGCAATGCCGCTGCAGCCACGCGTAGATGGCTGTCGGATACGAGACTGGATAACCGTGCACCATTCTTGTGGTTACCTACCTGGTCATGGTTTTGGATAAACGCCACGAACTTGTATCCGGGGATGCCCGCGGAAGATGCGCCATATTTTCGTTGGCGCGCCTTTACGTACTCGCCACTATGCACAAAACCTTCCGTATAGGCCTTAGCCAGTTGTTCCATCGTTCCGAAGTCATCGTACCGATCCCTGCCCTCGGGATATAGCAAAACAAACAATGCATGATGAAAGTCGTCTAACCATTGCGCATCGAAACCGTATCCGCCTGTCTGGAAATTCTGGATAACACGCGGTGCATTCAGATCGCTTTCGGCGATCAAGTAGACATTTTTTCCGCTTTCTTGAATGTATTGGTCAACATATTTGTTGATATACTGTAGCACATGTACGGCCCCGTTATCCATAATGGCGTGGATGGCATCCAACCTTAGGCCGTCGATGTGGTAGTGATGAAACCAATAGAGTGCATTGCTGGTAAAGTAATCGCGCACGCCGTCAGACCAAGGGCCATCGAAATTGATTGCTGCACCCCACGGTGTTTGGTATGCTTCGGTAAAGTAAGGCCCGTACCGATTGAAATAATTGCCTTCGGGCCCAAGGTGATTGTACACCACATCGAGATAGACCGCTATCCCAACTTCGTGGCATGCATCCACCAGCTTTTTTAAGCCCTCCGGACCGCCATAAGTGTGTTGAACAGCAAAGGGGAAAACCCCGTCATAGCCCCAGTTCCGGCCGCCGGGAAATTCAGCCACCGGCATCAGTTCAATGGCATTGATGCCAAGCGATTTTAATTCTTGTAATCGCGGAATAATGCCCTCGAATGTTCCCTCCGCCGTAAACGTGCCGACATGTAGCTCATAGCATACCAGTTCCTCAAGCGGAGGGTTTTCCCATTCGTGGTCATGCCATTGGAACTGCCCATGGTCTACCAGCGCCGACGGCCCATGCACACCGTCGGGCTGATGATGTGAAGCCGGATCGGGTAGGTTTTCGCTCCCATCTAACACATAGTAGTAGCGAGCGTCTGCCGGGCAATCCGTCAGTTCCAACTCAAAATAGCCATCGGCGCCGCGTTGCATATCATGCCAGCTTTCTTCGGGCGAAACGACATG
Organism: uncultured Parapedobacter sp.; assembly: GCA_964613725.1. Classification (GTDB taxonomy): domain Bacteria; phylum Bacteroidota; class Bacteroidia; order Sphingobacteriales; family Sphingobacteriaceae; genus Parapedobacter. Next base: position 5,877 of record CAZTJY010000152.1, read on the forward strand.
GAGGTCCACCTTGTTCTTTAATGGAGCCCAGACGCGGAAACGGCAGCCGTTGCTTCCCTTCGCATAGGGGCCGGTTTGTATGTATTTTATCGTGTCCATGTATTGTTGTTATCTGTATTTCCAACCGCACTGACGCGATTTGGTTTGATGTACGACACCTAGATTTTAGCCGACGACCTTAAGTGGGGGATGAAATGCTTACCAAAATCTTCGATGAATTTCTTTTGCTCGCGATTCACGTTATGCAGGATAAGGCTATCGACGCCGAGCGCCAAATATCCCTGTAGCCAGTCGACATGTTGTTTAATATCGGATGAGATGTTTACGGCACGATGCAGTTCACTTGGCCGGATGTCCGCAGCCGCTTCCTCAAAAACGGTGGGATCCCGAAGATTGGCCAATGCCCGGCTGTCCAACACATTGGTGTGCCACTGGTCATAAGCACCTTGGTAAGCGTCCAAATCAGTAGCCGCATAAGATAACTGTACTTTTACATAAATTGGTTTTCCGGTGCCGCCGCCCAAGCGAAATCGCTCGACGATACGGGCTAGCTCCTCAGGCGGACGGCTAACGGTCAGCAGGCCTTCTGCCCAAGCACCCATCCAGTAAGCGGTTTCTTCAGTAATGGCAGCGCCGAATAATGGGGGCCGCATTTTGGGAAGCGAATATAAGCGGGCTTTTTCAACACACACATGGCCATAATGGGTTACTGTTTTACCATCAAGCAGCGCTCGGATGATTTCAAAGCATTCCAATAAACGTTCGTTGCGACTGGGTTTCGATGGCCAGGGTTGTGCCGTGATGCATTCATTGATGGCCTCGCCGCTACCCAGTGCTACCCAGAACCCATTTCCGGCCAGTTGGCTCAGTGTGGCGATTGCCTGTGCCAGCACCGCAGGGTGGTGCCGATAGCCCGGCGTGCAGACCAGGCCGAAAGGAAGCTGGCAAACCTGCATCGCGGCGCCGAGCCACGCAAGTGCATAGCCACTTTCGCCTTGCCGGTTATTCCAGGGCTGGAAGTGCTCGGATGAATGGATGGCATCGAAACCCGCCTTTTCCGCAAGGGCGGCATACCGCAGTAACTCCGGCGGAGCAAACTGTTCGTGTGAGGCATGGTAAGCAATTTGTGCCATTGTATGTTAGTTGTCGCCCGTTAGCAGTAGCCAGCAGTATGAATATGCCGGTAGCACCACCTTCAATTGTTCATTTGCCGTACTGACTAGCGCGCTGCCTAGCAGCACGCTTAAGTCGATTTCGCCATCCGCAGGCCATGCGAGTTTCGCGTTCGCGGTGGTTTCACTAAAGTTATGCACG
>CAZTJY010000153.1:0-7112 GCA_964613725.1 uncultured Parapedobacter sp.
CGAGCGCTCCACTAGGTTATATACGTCGATTTTTGTCAAACAATCGGTCGGGGTATATTTCCGCCTTGCCGAACAATATCTTAATTATGCCGAGGCTATCAATGAATATGAGCAATCGCCGGCCAAAGCGTACCCTTACGTAAACGCCATCCGGAATCGGGCAGGCTTGCCCGACCTTCCTGAAGGACTTTCCTATACCGAAATGCGTGATCGGATTAAGCACGAACGTCGGATCGAGTTGGCCTTTGAGACCCATCGGTTTTTTGACGTAAGGAGGTGGAAAGATGCTGAAGTTTCGGAAAATCGCCCGATACATTCGTTGAATATCAATGAAGGAGCCCATAAGCAAGACGACGCTTTCTATAAACGAATCGTGGTCGAAAATCGGATTTTTGAAGCGCCGAAACACTATCTTTTCCCATTGCACCGGGACGAGATTAATAAAAACCCAGAGCGGCTAGTCCAGAACCCTGGATGGTAGTTCGCCAGACGTGGAGAGCCCCGTGATTTGGGGCTCTTCTATTAAAAACTGCACCGCCGTTGTTGCCGGTCTCGGGATATCCGATAAATTTATGATAAAATACAGTCAGAGTCTGATAGGTTAGCGTTGGATTATTGTTCTAGCCATTCGCTATCTTTGCCATAGTGACTATTTCGTTTTGTGAGCCGAACAGGATACTAAATACAAATTTCATTTAAAAGTTAAATAAACAATGTGCTTGCAGTTTTTAAGTAAAACGCTTTTGGGTGCTTGTGTGGCTGCCGTCCTGTTGATGGCGGGTTGCACTTCCCAAGAAAATTCAGAAGATTCCCAATCGATAGATCGAGAATACGTGCTGGACTCCAAAATGATCGGTTATACCGGTATCGGAGGGGAGATCGATGGTCACCGGAATCCAACCCTCAAAGCGCTGAAAGGCGAGCGGGTGAAAGTGACCCTGGTGAATGGTGAGTTGATGGCCCATGATTTCGTCATCGACAAATTGGGTGTGAAATCAGACAATGTGCTGGAAGAAGGAGATACGACCAGTGTGATCTTTATCGCCAGCGAAAGCGACGAATATTATTGCAGTATTCCGGGACATAAAGCCACCATGAGCGGCCGTTTTGAAGTTTTGGAAAGCATGGATAGCGGTAGCGATTATGTGTACGACGTGGGCGTGTCGCCGCGTAAGGACGGCCGGCCGCTCAACTTGGGCTTCGAACGTGGAAACCTTCAGGATTGGAAAGCGAGCGGGAACGCCTTTGGCCCAAAATCAGTGACGTTTAATGCAACCCCTTGGTATCCCGATAGCGTACTTTTGGGGCAAGGGGGCGACTATTATGTGACCAGTGGCGGCATTACCAATTACCAAGCCACGGGAACGCTGACCTCCGAAACGTTCGAGATTACCCACCCGTTCGCGTCGTTCAAGGTTTCCGGCGGGGCATTAGCCGGCGTCCGTGTGGAACTCGTATTGGCCGAAAACGATGAAGTGTTTTTTCATATTTCAGGACATGTTAATGAGCGCCAGTTCAAAGGTTCACCCCAGGTTGCTTTCCGGCCGGTGGTGGTCGATTTAAAGGAACATCAGGGTAAGCAGATGTATATCCGCATCGTAGATGACGAGACGGGGCAGGTTCCTGAAATTGCTTACATAAGCGACAACATCTGGGCGCATATTTCTTTCGACGACTTCCGCTTCCATAATGTCCGGCCCACGTATCCGAACGAGTTCAGGCCAGACGATATTATCATCCTTCCGCCGCTCGACCCGGTTGAGAACTCGGGGCTTTCCGGTCCTGAGGCAGTCAAAGCAATGATTGTTCCGGATGGCTTTTCGGTAACATTGGCTGCGGCCGAACCGGATATCGTCCGGCCCATCGCGTTTGCCATGGACGACCGTGGCCGCCTGTGGGTGGTGGAAGCACACACCTATCCGGTGCGGGCTGAAGAAGGCAAAGGGAAAGATCGCATCTTGATTTTCGAAGATACCGACGGAAACGGAACATTGGACAGCCGAAAGGTGTTCATCGAGGGGTTGAACATGGTGAGCGGGATTGAAGTCGGCTTTGGCGGCGTTTGGGTTGGAGCAGCGCCCTACTTCATGTACATACCGATTGATGCCAGTGGGGATAAACCTGCGGGAGAACCCGAAATCCTGTTGGATGGTTGGGGTTATGAAGACACGCACGAAACCCTTAATTCGTTTAAATGGGGTCCGGATGGTTGGCTTTATGGCACGCATGGCGTGTTTACGCATTCCAACGTTGGGAAACCGGGTGCCCCCGATTCGGAAAGGCACCGCATCAACGCTGGCGTATGGCGCTACCACCCTACGAGGCATGTATTTGAAGTGTTTGCACACGGCTCAAGCAATCCGTGGGGCATCGGCTTCAATGACATGGGGCATCCGTTTATCACGGTGTGCGTGATTCCCCACCTCTTCCATGTGATTCCGGGAGCTCGGTACCATAGGCAGGGCGGGCAACATTTCAACCCGTACACCTATGACGACATCAAAACAATTGCCGACCACGTGCATTGGTTGGGCGACCGCGGGCCTCATGCCGGAAACTTCCGCTCCGGTGCTGCCGGTGGGGGCCATGCTCATGCCGGTGCGATGTTCTACCTGGGCAATAAACATTGGGGAATGGACCGCGACGCCATCATGATGAACAACATCCACGGCTATCGGATCAATGTGGATCACATCAAGCGGTCTGGATCGGGTTATACGGCAAGCCATGGCGAGGATTTCGTCAACGCGAACGATTTTTGGTCGCAGTGGATTAATTTCCAGATTGATCCGGCAGGATCGATGTTCGTGATTGATTGGTATGACAAGAACCAATGCCATAGTTCAAATCCGGACGTGCACGACAAAACGCTGGGTCGGATCTTTAAGATAGCCCACAACAAGGATAAATGGGTACAGGTCGACCTGACCAAGAAATCCAGCCTGGAGCTGGTCGAGCTGCAGCTGCACGAGAACGACTGGTACGTCCGCCACGCCCGGAGGATACTGCAGGAGCGCGGTGCCGACGAACAGGTCCATGAGGCGCTCTGGAAGATCTTCAACGACAATCCGGAAGTTTCCCGGAAGCTCCGTGCGCTGTGGGCGCTACATGTAACGGATGGACTGCCAGAGAGCCGCTTGCTGGAAATCCTGGACCACGACGACGAGTATGTCAGGGCGTGGGCGGTCCAGCTGCTGGTCGAGGGCCATGCGCTGTCCGCTGCGGGGCAGAAGAAGTTCGAAGCCCTGTCGAAGAGCGACAGATCGGCTCTGGTCCGGCTGCACCTGGCGGCTGCAACGCAGCGTATTGCACCGGACCAGCGCTGGACGATACTGACCAACCTAGCGGCCTGGGCGGAAGATGCGGGAGACCACAACATCCCGCTGATGGTGTGGTATGGGTTCGAGCCGCTCGTGGAAGTCGATGCCAAACGGGCATTGGAAATTGCAAAGAAATCGAAACTTCCCCACCTGTTGGAGTATACAAACAGGCGGATAGAAGACGCTTCGAAAGGAGATGGTGGCCAACAGGATGGCCATCACGGTCACTAACGAGTAAGATTGCAAGGGCGAATCTGCCGATTGGCAGATTCGCTTATTAATAGAAACGAAAGGAAATACGTTATGAAAAATGGTGCATTTATTGTATTGGGGGTGTTGCTCTGCACGCTCGTTGACGCGTCAGCGGATAATCGAAAGGGCGAAATGCCGCCCAATGGTGAGCATGTCGCAAGTGAGATCACGTTCAAAAAAACCGTCCTGACCACTGAGTTTATCTCCGAAGGTGTTGCGGTTGGTGATGTGAACAACGACGGGGTGATGGATATCATCGCCGGTGCGCGTTGGTTCGAGGGGCCGGACTGGACGGCGCATGACATTTATCCCGAAGATCGGGTTTTCGATGGTACCAAGGGGTACAGCAATTCAATGTTGAATTTCACGATCGATGTTGACCAGGATGGATGGACGGACTACATCCGTGTTGATTTCCCGGGTAAGGAGATATGGTGGTATGAAAACCCCGCTGGGGGGGATGGGTATTGGAAGGAACATATTATTTGTCTCTACAATGGCAATGAGTCGCCACTGTTCGTAGACGTGGACGGCGATGGAAGGAAAGATATCCTTTGTGCCGATTCCAAGTCGAAGGAAATGGTGTGGTACCGTTGCCCGTGGAACGAGGGAGATAAACAATGGCGGCGCTACGTGATCGGGGCCGACGGTTCGCCCGGAACGAATATTTTTTCTCATGGGCTGGGTTTTGGTGATGTCAACGGCGATGGGCGGAACGATGTGCTGATTACCGAGGGCTGGTGGGAGGCCCCCCAGACTCCTTATGAATCCCCCTGGAAGTTCCATCCCGCCGATTTGGGCGAAGCAGCCGCACAAATGTACGTGTTGGACGTAAACCAAGACGGTTTGCCGGATGTAGTCAGTTCATCCGCGCATCAATTTGGGATGTGGTGGCACGAACAGGGGCGTGACACGAATGGCAATGCCACTTGGACAACCCATGAAATTTCACACGAATATTCCCAAACGCACGCGTTGTCGCTGGTTGATATGGATGGCGATGGCGACCTGGATTTGCTGACCGGTATGCGCTATTTCGCGCACATGGGCAAAGATCGAGGCGAACAGCGTGAGCCGACGATTTTCTGGATGGAATTTACGCCCGGGACGCAACCGAAATGGCAGTTGCATGTCATCGACACCGATTCAGGTGTAGGGCTAAACAATGTTGTTGAGGATGTTAATGGTGACAGCCTCCTGGATATTGTCGTTGCCAATAAGAAAGGGGTTTTCTATTTTGAACAGATACCTTCGGGGAAGCAATAGCCACGCAGATACAGGAGTTTTCGCGCTATTAAAGATCGGTTTGCTCTGCCTGATTTGTTCAGCGCAGTTAAAGGCCAGCGGCGATAATGGCAAGCTGAATGGTCTGCAAACGGACTCATTAATTGGGTTGCCCGAACCGCAGTCGCCTGCGGCGTCCATGAAACTGGCCCAGGTTCCTGAGGGGTTTACGTTGGAATTGTTCGCTAGCGAGCCGGATATCGGCAAACCCATTGCGATGGACTGGGATGAGCGGGGGAGGCTTTGGATTATTGAAACCGTTGCCTATCCCAATTCGATACGTGGGCGCAATGACGACGGCGACGATCGGATACTTATCTGTGAAGATACGGATAACGACGGAAAGGCAGATAAATTCACGGTGTTTGCCGATGGATTGACGATACCTACATCGTTTACATTTACCCATGGAGGTGTACTGGTAGCCCAGGCGCCCTATTTTTTGTTCCTGAAAGACCTTGATGGCGATGATGTTGCCGATACCAGGGAGGTGGTGATGACCGGCTGGGGCGTATTTGATACGCATGCCGGCCCTTCCAATCTCCAATACGGTATGGACAATCGGTTATGGGGGGTTGTTGGCTATTCGGGTTTTGAGGGTACAATTGAAGATGAGGCGGTGTCGTTCGGACAGGGGATTTACCGATTCCATCCCGATGTCCGCAAAGGAGTAATGGATTTCGAGTATCTGGCTTCCATGTCGAACAATACCTGGGGGCTGGGCTTCTCGGAAGAATTTGACGTTTTCGCTTCTTGTACGAATAACGAACATAGCGTGTTTTTAGGTATTCCCAGCCGATATTTCACCGCATCGGGGCTGCCCCGGCAGGGTACGGAGAAAGTCGACGCACATTATCAAATCCATCCTGTTGTTGATGATTTGCATCAACTGGATGTGAAAGGTGGGTTTACGGCAGCGACGGGACACCAACTATATACCGCACGGTCGTTCCCCCCAGAATTTTGGAATACGACCGCGTTTATCTGCGAGCCTACGGGGCGGTTGATCCACAGGCATGTCATCGGGCAGGATGGTGCGGGTTTCCGTGAAATGGGCGACGGGAAGAATATGCTGGCTAGCAGTGACAGCTGGTGCAGTCCCGTAGCTGCCAAGGTGGGCCCCGATGGGGCGCTTTGGATTCTAGATTGGTATAACTTGATGGTTCAGCACACGCCGGACGGACAGGACGCCACCGATGCTCCGGGGCGTGATTTATTTAGAGGCCGGGTCTACCGATTGGTTCCTGAGCACGGTGTGGCAACGGATATACCGAAGGTTTCCATTGATGATCCGGAATCGTTGATCCAGGCTTTGCAGAGCGACAATATGTTCTGGCGCCTTACCGCCCAGCGCCTCATCGTTCAATGCCGGCCGGATGGGATAACCGATGAATTGATTAAGCTGATCCAGGCAGATACCGTGGATGCCATCAACACCAATGGCCCGGCGCTCCATGCCATCTGGACCTTGTCTGGTTTGGGTTTGCTGGATGGTAACCACCAACAGCCTCTTCGTGCCGTAATGGCCGCATTGAAACATCGGGCTCCGGGGGTGCGTAAAGCGGCCGTGCAGGCATTACCTGTATCGAAGCCCGTGGTGTCGCGGGCCTTATTGGCTTCCGGCGTGTTGGATGACCCGGACCACCGCGTGCGGCTAGCGGCTTACTTGGCCTTGGTTGATGCCCCCGGTACGACGGAGATAGGCACGGCTATCGTCAACGCCGCGATTGACAGCCAGAATGTAAACGACCGGTGGCTGACCCGGGCGCTCGAAATACTGGCCCGGGCACATAGTCCTTTTTTCTCCGACGCGTACACTACACGTTTCGGTGGGGCGGACCCCGTAAAGCCTACCGGATTATTTATCCATAGTCTCCTAGGGGGCAGCGGGGCTCCTGACGGAGATTCGGAGCCGCCGCGTACCGTGGATCATGTGGTACAGCTCCGTGCACAATTGGGGAAGTTGTTATTTGACAAACCATCGTTCACGGTGAAGGCTGGGACGACGGTTACGATTGTATTTACCAATCCGAATTATATGCAACACAACTTGGTTATCGTAAAGCCGGGGGCGTTGGACCGGGTTCGGAATGCGGCAGAAGGGCTGGCGCGTGGAAGAGAGGGGGTTGAACGTCACTACGTCCCGGACATGGAGGATGTGTTGTTCGCTACATCATTGGTGGATCCGAATAGCCGTGCGGAATTGACGTTCGTTGTCCCGTCGTCGCCGGGTAGCTATCCCTTTTTATGCACGTT
>CAZTJY010000154.1:0-6873 GCA_964613725.1 uncultured Parapedobacter sp.
CGGAACCCGGCGAAATATTCCGATATACTTTTGTGGGACGAGCGGTGGGAATCGCCGTGGCCGCGGGTCCGGATGCCGGGGTGGTGGAGTATCGAATCGACGGGGGTGAATGGCAGACACAAACTCTTTTTACCCCGTGGAGCAGCCAGCTCCATTTGCCGTGGTATTACACTTTGGCCAGAGGATTGGCTACTGACAAACATCTCCTTGAAATTAGGTTGAGCGATCAGCAACATCCCGAAAGCACGGGCCGCAAATGCAGGATCCGGTATTTCTATGTGAATGAGTGAATGGGTGCAGTGGATGGTCTTGACGCGTAGCAATTCTGGGGTGATGTCCATTCTGTTTTATGTCTTTCTTTCAAATACTGGCATTTATCACCATCATTCTGAGAATCATCTGTCTGTTTTATTTATCAATTTGCATATCCACTTTTTAGCTTAAAGTTTAAATGGCTTATGAAGACGACCCTGTAAGCCCACATTGTCGGACACACTTAATGCGATCTGGTATTACACATTGGCCAGGGATCTTTACCAGGAGTGGCTTGGTCCGGTGGCAGTTTTGGTTGTACCAGGCGGCTCTGCTCGTCCTGGTGACCGCGATTGCGCTGGTGAATATCCTGGTTATCCTGCTGGGAACGGTACTTTGGGCTGACCTCATATGGGTTTATATAGTCAATGTCGGACAAATCATTTTTCATAAGACGAAGATTCTGGAATAAATGGGACTGCAATGACTACGATTCAAATATTTTACGACTATATGCCGGGTGATATGAAGGTACTTTATCCCCTCTAAGATGTAATCGATTCTGAGTTGTACATCAACATTGTGAACCTTGAACTGATCTATGACCTCCGATTGGATGGTGAGAAAAATATCTTCATTGCCATGACTTTTTCGACCTGATATTGTCCCTTCGGTGATTCTAATATCGGTGGCATACGCAACGTCCTCGATATTGAATTTCCGGAACGTGAAGTGCATATCGACGTATGCTCTGACCCACCCTTGTCAGTAGAACGGCTGTCCACGGAGGCGCGGAAGATGCTGGAAATGAGATCATTTAATCTTTAGTCTTAGGCTGTCCGATTGGGATACCAGCCCGAAAACTCCAAAACCCTCGGACAGATTGGAATAGAACCGTTCGGGGTCCGTAGTCCCATCATCATAAGTGCGGTCGTATTTTTCCAGGGAATCGTAAAATTCTATCAGTCCATCTGACAATCGACTAAGTGAGATACTGATCTCAGATGCACGGAATGGAACATTAAAAGAATAGCTCAGAATTTCCGGCAAATCCGATTCTTTGGTTTTGATGATTTCCGGGCGACGTCTGTACGAACCAGTTGACGAGTCCGAAGTGTACTGGATATAATACCCGGCATCCCTATCCGGATTCTTCCACGTGCATACAATGATATCATCTAGCACATAGCAGGTGTCCAGGATCGGTTTCGGATATATAGTCTGGACATCGGATTCGATTTCATCAAATCCGATTATTTTGGCTACGACATGATACGACTGATCCGGCTTTGGGATGTAATCAATGTAAAGACTGTTATGCATATCGTTTGGCCAGAAATAAACCATCTCATCGTTTTCATACAATTGAAAATATTCCAATTCGACAGAATCCGTTTTTTCGGTATTCAGTAACCTGGTTTTATCAAAAATCGTTTGCCATCCGGTATTCGAATTATAGACCACTTCAATGAACGGGAAGGATTCTTCCGGAGTGTTCTGCACGTCTAGACGGACGATCTCAAAGCAAGAAAATAAGGACAGAATGGCCATTATGACAAACATCCGGGTCATCATTATCATCACAGTTTTCTATTAAGTGTTACATTAATATATGGTAAAAAGCGCAAGATCACAATCCCTTTGACCTGGAATTCTGATGTCTCATCGTCTACCCAATCCGGAAAAACGGATACGGCATTTTTACGTCCATACAAATTGTATATTCCAAACTTTACTCCAAATACATGGTCCTCTTTGATGACCTTATTCCACACAATTCCCAAATCTGCCCTGTGGTACGCCGGTAAATTCACATTGTTTCTGTCATTGAATATAAAGTATTGATCGGTCAGTAGTGACTGGTCTACATATCCCAGAGGATAAGTATATCTATGGCCGGAATTCAACACAAAAGCTCCTGACATCTGCAATTGATCGGAAAGTCGGTAATGGGCGTTCAATCCAAAACTATGTTCGCGCTGAAATTTAAAAGGGTATTCTCTACCATTGTTTATCTCATCAAATTGACGGAAGGAGCGCATCCAATTGTAAAATAGATTAATTTTCAGTTTGTTGAAATGCCCTTCCCCGGACCATTCGATTCCATAGGATGTCCCGGTTCCCCCGTACGCGAGATACTTTTCTGTATGTATAAACAAATCAAAGTTGTCTACGACCTGCCGCAATGTGAGCAGTTCCCTGTAATTTTTGTAATAGATCTCCGTATTCATCATCATCCGATTATTCCAAAAGGGCGTTGAAACTCCTATTGAAATCTGATCTGAGCGTTGAGGTTTTCGATCCTTATTGACTGGAAGCCATACTATCATGGGTTGAATCTCACTGTTGCCGAAGATAATGGGGTGAAGATACTGATTGGTTGATCCCACATTGAATTTGAAGGTGGCAGCAGGGCGTTCATACTGAACGGAAAGTCTGGGTTCTAGGCGTATGAAATGACGGGAAGAGATCCCAGAAGAAATACGAAGGCCAGGCTGGATTCTCATATGCTTTGAAATGTACCCATCCAATGAGGAAAAAATACTACTCTCCATCATTCTAAGTGTTGGGTTCGTAGTCATATGAGTAGATTCTTGTGAAATATCGCCTGATTGTGTAAAATAATGTTCTGATAATCTTCCAGGGTTTATGTTGTGGTACAGGGATTCTATCCCATTGGTCCACCGCCAGTTGTCAGGAAGCAGAATGTCCAATTTGACTTTGGAATAAAAATCCCGCAATTGAGCGCTGAATGCCTGTTGGTTTCTTTCGTTATATGAGGAATATGAGAGTTCATTTGAATTATTGAACCCACCTCGATTGTCGGTGTAACCTGCAATGGCGGATAAAAAATATTTCTTTTGGATGGCATTAAAATACCGGAGTGAAACTACTGAATTGCTGACGTCCTGGTCTTCTGTATGATTTGTCATTTCCCCGGTGGAGTTGCGTGAGATATCGTTGTACCTCAATTTATCCTGACCATAGAAATAGGATAGTTCCAGCTTGCTGCCGGGTGAAATCTCATAATTAGCTTTTAGATTGAGATCATAAAAGTAAAAGTTAGCTCCTTCTGTGTTTTTTTGCAGTTCGTTGACCAAGGGAAAGATATAAAAGGCTCTGGAGGACGCGATCACGGAAGAGGGTCCTTTGTCCGAAATCGGCCCTTCTATGCTGATGTCACTGTCCAAAATTCCAAAATCACCATTGAATGCCCATTGTTTTTTATTTCCTTTTTTGGTTTCAATGGCGGTGACGGATGAAAGACGTCCGCCGTATTCAGCGGGAGCAGCTCCGGTGTAAAATTCGGCCTGCCGAATTATGTTCCCGTTGAAAATAGACGTCAGCCCCAGAAAATGGCCGGTATTATACACCGGAATGCCGTCCAGATAAAAATGGTTCTCAAACAAGCCCCCGCCACGGACAGAAATCTGGGAATAGGTTTCTATGCCCGAAGCTACGCCGGACTGCATGGACAGATATTTGATAATATCCGTCTCTCCCGCCAGCATTGGCATTTCTGAAAGGTCGTCCGCACCTATGACCATGCTGCCTATCCGCTGATTTTTCCGGGTTTTGAATTTTTGATCATATACTACATGAATTTCACCGAATTGATTGACCTCCATTAGAATGGTGACCAGTGAGTCGGTCTGCTGATGGATCACGCGGGTTTGGGGTTGATAACCTACATGACTGATGAATAGTGTGTCCTGTATAGGTTCGACTTGAATGCTGAAATACCCAAACTCGTTGGTGAGGCTATGATGGTAATTGGATTGGACGACAGCCCCTATGATCGGTTCCTGACTGGACGCATCTCTGACAAAACCGAATTGTAATGGCTGTTGGGGCAGTGCCACCCCAGCAAAGAATACTATAATGAGAATGATATAGATGAACGATAATATTTTAATCCTATGCATTGAATTAAAAGCTAACCAGGGTCTTTTTTAACACCAGAGTGACAAAAATATTTTTTCCATCCAGGATCCTGCGATCCAGGTCAATTCTAAGGGTTTGGTCAATATAATCGTAGTATTCATTATCCTTGATAAGCACATAATTAAATGGATGGTCTTTGTCGTATAAAGACCTCCAGGCATGGGCTACATCCAATTCTACAAACCAGGAACTGGTTAGGTTTATACGAAGTCCAAACTTCGAGCCAAATTCAAAATCATGAAACTCATCCACGGGTTTGTAATTCGGATCATTTGCCGATCTGGTCTTAGAAATATCATCTTGCTCTACCTGATACTCCAGTCGACCTTGCAATCTATAGCCCCCATATACCCCCACATGGATTCCCAGTCTGGGAAGTACATCGTATCTCATCATTACCGGAACGGCGAGTTGGTTATACCGGTAATCGAAGTTCACACGACCCTGGGAAAAGGACCCTCCGTTTTCCCCTCCCCTTAGATTGTATACCAGGCCGGAGAACAGATTGAGCTTTGGCGCCACGGGATATTCGCTGTATATCCCCAGGGTATACCCCACAATTCGGCTGTTTTCAAACGAGGGAATGTAACTGTATGCACCGCCGATGCCCAGACTGATCGGGATTTCAGGGCTTTGGGCATTGGTTTTCGTCATTCCCCTGAAAATGAGTATAAAAAGTATAAACAAGAGAGTCCGGGAAAATTGGATGATAGCGGCCATGGTGATTTTACCTTTTGAGTGAAATGATTTATAGTTTATAAGGCTCTAATAGTCAATACACTCATTCAATTTATATTAAAATTAAGTACTAATTTGAACATGTATGAGTAATTGCTGTCTCAACTCCTCTTGTTTTGAAATATATGTTCGCACTTGGCATTTGAAATCCGTAGGGATTTTCTACATCTTCAACGTCTGGAGCCGTTGTCCAACTTTTGACAATTGAACTAGAGTTCGGTTTTTGTTCATCGTATTCTATATGGTACGTAACCCCATCAGATATCAAAATCATATCTACTTCTAAATCTATTTTAGTATTATATGTCTGCCATGTCCAAAGTATTTTTCTAAATGCAGCTCCATCAAAATTTGCTCCCAATAAAATACTTTTGGGCTTAGTTACTTCATGGCATTGCAACTTCGTTTCCCATTTTTGATTAATAGGATCCCAGACTGTTTCATATCCACATTCTGTTACTTGTTGAAAAGTGGGATGTTTAAAGGCATCGTATTTTATTCTTGCTCTTTTATCTCCTTCTGTTTCTTCCTGATTAAATGAGTTACTACAACTTCCACGCAATTCAATAATACTTGTGGGGATTTCATAAAACCCATTTGAATTGGTTGATCGCCCAATTTCAACTTGATTTACTGCTTCTATCGTGTTTTCATGTGAAACAATCACTGCTTCTTGGTTATATTTGTATATTACGCCCTCCATTTTAATAAAACCATCTTTATTAATCACAGGTAGAACATTACGCACTGAAATTTTAGGTGAAAGATCTTCGGCATTAATTATAGATTGGTATAATTTTAGTTTTGATTTAAAATTTGCTTCATTAGATGAATTTTCAACATCCTCTTTGGCTGCTATATATTCATTCCTAAAGGAAGTAAATTTTATTGCATCCTCGAAAGCGTTTAAATCCTTATCTTGAAAACCTTCGGTTTCAATAATTTCAAGAAATTTAACCATGACTTGTGGAGTTGGGAAATTGAGCATATCATTTTCCACGATAATGTTGTTTTTTCGGATGAACTCAGTTAGGATATTTATTTTTGCATTATACTCCAATTTTTTCGGTAATAATTCGCCCTTCGTGCACGAGAAGGCTAAAAAAAATACGATGGTCATGCTCGTTAAGCAAATGCATTACAAAAATTTGGTTGTTTGAGTTTTCATCATTTTTATATTAATTGTGTAATCATTTAATCCTTTGAACTGATAACAGTCGATTGACAATAATCATCGTAAAGATAAGTATCATTTTTTAAGATATCGAATGTTTTGACGAATTATTTATAATTAACATTTTCGGAATTCAATCTTTGACTCCGTGTCAAAATAATGAAAGATTTCTCATTCCATATAATTTTCATGATATTTATACTGGATGGGATGTTTGAGGTCTTTTTATTTCTTTGTCTTGCAGATGTTTTATAAACATTGGAAGATATGACTGATGGCTTTCTTGATTCCGGGTTAGGCCACGGACATGTAGATGTACGGTTTTTTGGTCATTACTGTCATATTTATTACCAGATGATATCGACCTTATTTCTGATACTGATCCTGGCTGGTCTTACAAAGAGTGCTATCTGATTTCGATAAATGTGGTGGTTATATTTCCGATGATCCGTGGAATATCAAGCGGATCATATTCGCTTACGTATCATTCCGGTTAGTATGAATCGTAGGATACTCCCTTTGTTCTTCAGACTTATTGTGGTGCTGTACTACTGTCCGTATTTTCTGGCTCAAAATTGAACTATTCTAAACAGGAAATCAGTTGATTCCCTGATCTGTTTCTGAACTTTATCATAAAATACGGCGTGGTCTGGAAAATTCATTTACTAAAATTATCCGTAAAAAAACTGGTCGCGTGGCGTTTTTGGGTGGTTCGATCACCTACAATCCCGGATGGCGGGACAGCGTGATGCAATACCTGGAAC
>CAZTJY010000155.1:0-6849 GCA_964613725.1 uncultured Parapedobacter sp.
AGAGCAAAGGACTGAAAATCCTTGTGTCGCTGGTTCGAATCCAGCTGGTACCACAGAAAGCCTCCCCGTTTAAGACGAGGAGGCTTTATTGTTTCACAAAAACACTTCCGCGCATATGTTTTAAGCAAATGGCGGGAAGCGTTTGCAAACACATAAAAATCGTCAGTGGAAGGTTAATGCGGTTAGCATCTCGCTTACCATGTCCTCCAGTCCATATTGCGGACTCCATCCCCAATCGCTGCGCGCACATTGATCATCAATTTGCTGTGGCCAACTGTCGGCAATACGCTGACGGAAATCAGGCTGGCTCTTCCACTTGAATTCCGGTAAGTGTTTCTGTATAGCTTCGGCGAGCTGTTTCGGGTTAAAGCTGAATGCCGCAAAATTATAGGAAGTACGGACCTTTACGGCGTGGGCCGGGGCCTCCATCAACTGGATTGTTCCTGCCACCGCATCCGGCATGTACATCATGGGCAGCATTGTATTCGCATCCAGGAAACAGGAATAATGCTCGCCGCGGGCGGCATGGTGGAAGATGTCCACAGCGTAATCAGTGGTGCCTCCGCCGGGTAGTGCTGTATGGCTGATGAGGCCCGGATATCGGATACTGCGCACATCTACACCATAGGTGCCGTGGTAATAATTGCACCAATTTTCACCGGCAACTTTGCTGATGCCGTATACCGTGCTGGGCTGGGTCACCGTGTTTTGCGGACAAGCGGTTTTGGGCACATGCGAGCCGAAGACCGCGATGCTGCTGGGCCAGAATACGCGACATCCCGTTTCACGGGCAACTTCGAGTGCGTTCAATAGCCCCTGCATGTTGAGGTCCCAAGCCTGTTGGGGGTGCTGCTCGCCGCTCGCGGAAAGGTACGCCGCCAAATGGTATATCGTGTTCGCTTCGGTATTGGCGACGAGCGAATATAACGCTTGCCGATCCATTACATCGAGCAAGCGGAAGTTGACATCAGTAGCACTAGGTTGTCGGATATCGGTTGCCACGACATGCTTGCTACCATATCGAGCGCGGAGTGCCGAGGTGAGCTCAGTGCCCAGTTGGCCTGTGGCTCCGGTAACGACGATTTGTTGTTTCTGCATGCTGAATCTGTTCATAAAGCATGGTGGTTGAACATGTCATCCACCATGCTGTAACCTAAGTCTAAGTCTTCATCGGGCGACAAACGGTCATCCATGTGTTGTGCCATTTGCATCACCGTCATCCCTCGACATAACAGTGCAAAACTCCATCGATTTAAACAAAAACACAAGGGTTCTGTTTTAATTCCGTTAAATTAACGGCAAATGTCATGAAATGCCACGGTTTTCATATATTTGAATCGCCGATACGATTATCGGCCGTTAAAGTAATTGAATACTCGCGTTGATAGATCTCGATCCCATAGATATCGAATTGTTGCGCATCCTCCAGCGGGATGCAACGCTATCCAACAAGCAACTTTCGTTGCACTTGAATAGGTCCGTCGCCGCGATCCAGGAACGGCGGCGGAAACTGCGCGAGCACGGCTATATTAAGCGAGTGGTAGCGATTGTGGACCGTCGCAAGATTGACCGCAGCTTAGTTGCTTTTTCACATGTACTATTAACTTCTCACAGCCGGGATGTCCTATTGGGTTTCGAGCGGGACGTGCTGGCTTTCGACGAAGTAATGGAATGTATGCAATTGACCGGCGCTTACGATTTCATTCTCCGAGTCGCAGTGCGTGACATGGACGCTTATAACCATTTTCTTCGTGAAAAGCTGGCTACTATACCTAATATCAGCACCGTACAGAGCTTTTTCGTGCTGGAGGAGGCTAAGAGCGACACAGCATACCCCTTGCCATAAGGTTGTCACTCTGCTTGCGTTTCTTTGCAACAACTTTTTTTGTTAATGTTATGTCATAAGACGGTGATGAAGAAGCGTTACTTCTTTTTTTACTTGATATACGCCAATTTAGTTGTACTTTTGACCAAATTTTAATATTAGTCAAATGGTAAAAAGATAAAATGGGTACGATAGATGATAAGCGGAAGTTGATTATTGATGCAGCTTTAAAGCGTTTTTCGCATTTCGGAATTGCAAAGACATCAATGAGCGAGGTAGCGGATGATTTGAAGCTTTCGAAGGCAAACCTATATTATTATTTCCCAGATAAGTTTTCATTGATCGAAGCCATCGCCTATCAAATTATCGATGAGAGTGATGCTACGATTGACAAGGCATTCGATGAATCTAACGGTACGTTGGATTTGTTGATCCGGATGCTGGAGATGAAAAAGGCTTACGTAGAGAAATACTACATGCTTATCCTCAATCTCCACGAAATGAACATCCATGAGGAGAAGTGGAAAGATTTGGCAAAGCGCTTGTTTCAACGCGAAGTGGGAACCATTTCCCGGATATTCAAACAGGGGATAGACCGTAACGAACTTGTAACATTTGACGTCGCTTCTACGTCTGAACTCTATGTTGCCATGATACGGGGGTTGGCGTTGTTTTGTGACCAAGCTGCACCGCATGCGCTGATGGACCGTGATGAGATAGATCGCATATTTGAAAAGCAAAAGCAAGCCGCCGCCATCGTAATTAATGGTTTACGGAATAAATAATGAACAGGACTACATGAATAAATTAACAATGAATATACGATTAATCATAGCTACGCTATTCCTCGGTTTGGCAGCGCAAACCGTTTCTGCCCAAGAGGTGTTGACACTGAAGGATGCACTTAATTATGCGCTTGCGCATAGTGAATCCGTGAAAAAGGCACAGTTGGACATTGAGGGAGGGAAGCACCAGGTAGCCGAGGTACGGGCATCGGCATTGCCCCAAATCGAAGCGAACGGTACCGTGAATTACAACCCCGTTATCGGAAAACTGGTTTTCAACGGCCAGTCGGTCACCATTGGCCAACCATGGGATTCTTATGTAGGCGCCCAATTGAACCAGCAGGTATTTAACCAGCAAGTTTTCACGGGATTAAAGGCAGCGAAAACGACGGCTGAGTTTTACGAATTAAATGCTGCACTCACCGAAGAACAAGTCATTGAACTCGTAGCGAAAAACTATTACCAGGTGTTAGTGAACCGCGAGCAACTGAATGTAATCGACACCAATCTTAAAAACGTGAAAGTCATACATAAGATTGTGTTGAACCAGTACGACAACGGGTTAGCCAAGAAGATTGATGTCGACCGGATAAAAGTGAACATCACTAACTTGGAAAATCAACGTGAGGAGCTCGTTAATGGCATCGTTATGTTAGAGAACCAGCTGAAATACACCATGGGCATGCCCATTGAAACGGCAATCGTTTTGCCGGAAACCGAACTTACAGCCGTGCCTACGGTACTAGACTTCCCCGACCAGCCCGACCGGATGAATCAGTTGGTGGAGTTGAATCTGATGAACAAGCAATTGGAATTGCTGGACCTCCAATACAAAGCCTATAAGGCCGAATACTATCCTTCGTTGGCCTTGGTAAGCAACTATACATATACGGCCATGTCCGACAAATTCAATTACCTCTATAAAAGCTCTACAGACCCGATGGCCGCCCGGTTCGGTTCCATGGCTATTGGCCTCAGTTTACGTATTCCTATATTCAACGGATTTGCTACACGTGCCCGTATGGGAAAAGCAAAAGTAGAATACCTGAAGGCCGAGCAGGATTTGTGGAATACCAAACAGTCGCTCAACCTCGCTAAGGAGAACGCACAGATACAATTGCGCAACGCATTGAACACCATCCAGTCGCAACAAGAGAATGTGACCCTGGCCCAAGAGGTATATGCAAGCACCCAGAACAACTATAATAACGGGTTGGCACCGTTAACCGACCTGCTGGATACCGAAAATGCATTGACGCAGGCACAAAACAGCTACACGCAAGCATTGCTGAATTACAAAATAGCTGAAATTCAGTTAAAGAAAGCGAATGGAGAAATCAAATCATTAATAAACGAATAAACATCATCATCACACACATATATGAAACGGATAATCATTACCATCGTCGTCGTTATTGGCTTACTGAGCCTCATCGGGTGGGTCTTAACGAATAACAAGAAAGAAAACGAAGCGAAAACCGCTGTCGTGGCCGAAACTGGAGGTGCCATCGTTGTGAATGCAGCCACCGTAAGTCGGCAGCCCATTGTGCTCGATTTCTCGGCAAACGGTAACTTTGCCGCAAACCAAGATTTGACATTGCTTTCGGAGGTCAGTGGCCGTGTTACACGGATTTTAGTGGATGAAGGCTCGCGCGTGAGCAAGGGGCAGATACTAGCCACGGTAGACCCGGAAATCCTCAATTTGGATAAACAAGCTGCCGTGGATGCACTTCAAAAGTTGAAAACCGATTACGAACGGTACAAGAGTTCCTACGAAACAGGTGGCGTCACCCGTGCCCAATTGGATGAAATCGAATTGCAGCTCCGCAACGCGGAAGTCCGGGTGCAGCAAGCCAACCGTCGGGTATCAGACGCCACGATTAAATCGCCGATCAACGGTGTGGTTAACCGCCGCGACATCGAAGTGGGCGCTTATTTGTCTCCGGGCACGGAACTTTTCGAAATCGTGGACTTATCTCAACTGAAGTTACATGTAACTGCCAATGAAACACAGGTAGTCAACCTGAAGGTGGGAGACAAGGTTTCCGTTACCAGTACGGTATTTCCAGCCGACGAGTTCAACGGTACGGTTCGCTTCATTGCAGCCAAGGCTGATAATACACTAAACTATCCCATAGAGATCGTTATCGACAATAACCGTTCGTCCGAACTTCGCGCCGGCATGTACGGTACAGCCCATTTCAAGTTTCCGCAGACGGAGCCGGCCATTCTGGTTCCTCGGGGCGCGTTTGTTGGTGGCGTAAATAGTAACCAGATTTATGTGCTAGGTGCTGACAGCACGGCAAGAGTACGTAAAGTTATTGCCGGAAGAATCTTTGGTGAAAAGGTTGAAATCGTGCAGGGGCTTGAAGAGGGTGAAACCGTTATTACAAGTGGCCAGATCAACCTCGTGGATGGGGCTAAAGTCGCCGCACAGGTCGACTCCACCCAAGGATAACGATGCGCACCCCATATCTCATATCTCACATCTCATATCTTAACTCATGAAGATAGCAGAAATATCGATTAAACGCCCGTCCATCGTCATCGTGGTGTTCACCGCATTGACGTTATTGGGCATCATGAGCTATTTCTCGTTGAACTACGAGTTGCTCCCCAAATTTACGCCCAGCGTGGTGTCTATTACCACCATCTACCCAGGCGCGTCGCCCAGTGAGGTGGAAAATACCGTGACCAAGAAAATTGAGGACGCGGTGGCTTCGCTGGAGAATATCAAAAAACTTGACGCAACATCATTCGAGAGCCTTTCTTTGGTGATTATCGAGCTGAATAGCGGCACAGACGTCGATTACGCGCTGAATGACGCCCAACGAAAGGTTAACGCCATTCTATCCGAACTACCAGACGATGCCGAAGCGCCCTCGCTGGCAAAGTTTTCGATGGATGATTTACCCATCCTCTCACTTGCGGCGACCGGCAACTTGGACGCGGCGGCATTTTACGACCTCGTTGACAAGCGCATACAACCCGTGTTGTCGCGCGTGCCCGGGGTCGCGCAGGTAAATCTCATCGGCGGCCAGGAACGCGAAATCCAGGTCAGCATCGATGCATCTAAATTGGAAGGATACGGATTGTCCATCCTCCAGGTGCAGCAGGCCATCCTCACCTCGAACCTCGACTTCCCGACAGGAAGCGTTAAGACGGAAAATCAGGATATCCTTGTCCGTCTCGCGGGTAAATACAAATCGGTCGACGAACTGCGTAACCTCGTAGTCGCAACGACACCAACTGGTGGCCAAGTGCGGATCCGCGATGTTGCCGATGTACAGGACACGCAGAAAGATGTTGAAAAGATTGCCCGGGTAAACCAGCAAAGTGCGTTGCTTCTGCAGGTATTGAAGCAATCCGATGCTAATGCGGTGGAAGTGAGCCGTGGCACCCAGGAGTCTATCGCCTCTTTGATGGAAACTTACAAGGCCGAAGGCCTGAAGATAGACATCGCCAACGACAGCTCTACTTATACGCTCGAATCGGCCAATGCGGTCATATTCGACCTGTTCCTAGCGGTGGTACTTGTTGCCGTAGTGATGCTCTTCTTTTTGCATAGCATCCGGAATGCGGTGATTGTAATGGTTGCCATCCCGGCATCATTGATTGCTACGTTTATCGGTATCAACCTCTTCGGCTACACGCTCAATCTAATGTCGCTCCTCGGCTTATCCCTCGTTGTGGGTATTCTTGTCGACGACGCCATTGTGGTCATCGAGAACATATATCGCCACATGGAAATGGGCAAAAACAAGGTACGTGCCTCGTACGATGCGGCGAAAGAGATTGGTTTTACCGTTATTTCCATTACGTTGGTGATCGTGGTGGTGTTTCTGCCGATTGCGATCAGTACAGGTATGGTATCCGATATTTTGCGCGAGTTTTGTGTGGTCGTCGTCATCGCCACATCGCTTAGTCTGCTTGCCTCGTTTACCATCGTGCCCTTGCTTACGTCGCGTTTTGGTAAACTCGACCGGGTGTCTGACAAGAATATTTTCGGTCGGTTTGTGCTCTGGTTCGAAAACCAATTGCATCGGTTTACCAACTGGGTGTCAGGCGTATTGAAATGGTCGCTCAACCATAAATTCATAACGTTGGCCGCAGTAACCGTTATGCTGTTCGCCTCCTTTGGCCTACTGGCTGGCGGTTATATCGGTGGCGAGTTCTTCGCGCAGGGTGACCGTGGTGAGTTCCTTGTGCAGATTGAGATGCCCAAAGATGCTTCCATCG